>NZ_LGQU01000020.1:0-31671 GCF_003115935.1 Azospirillum sp. TSH20 | reverse complement strand
GTGAGGGGCAATCCAGACATGGATCCCTGATCCTTGCCTCCCCCCTCACCCTCCCCACGCCTGACGGCGCGGGTCCCCTCCCTCTCCCGGGACGGGAGAGGGCGATGCCTCCCCTCCGCCGTACACCGCAGGACCCCCGCCATGACCATCGCCCTTTCCGCCGCCACCCTCCCCGACATCGCCGCCCGCGCTTCGGTGCCGGCCTACGACCGTTCCGCCCTGACCGCCGGGATCCTGCATTTCGGTGTCGGCAACTTCCACCGCGCCCATCAGGCGGTCTATCTCGACAGCCTGTTCGCCCAGGGCCGCGACCATGACTGGGCCATCCTCGGCGCCGGGGTGATGCCGTCGGACCAGCGCATGCGCGACGCGCTGGAGGGCCAGGACTGGCTGACCACCGTCGTCGAGCAGTCCGGCGCGCAGAGCCTCGCCCGCGTCACCGGCGCCATGATCGGCATGCTGCCGGTCGGCGATGCCGACGCCATCATCGCCAAGCTGGCCGATCCCGCCATCCGCATCGTCTCGCTGACGGTGACGGAAGGCGGCTATTACATCGACGCCGCCGGCAAGTTCGACGCCAACCATCCGGCCATCCGCGCCGACATCGCCGTGCCCGCCCGGCCGACCACAATCTTCGGCCTGATCGTCGCCGGTCTGGCCCGCCGCCGCGCCGCCGGCACGGTGCCCTTCACCGTCATGTCCTGCGACAACATCCCCCACAACGGCGTCGTCACCCGCAACGCCGTGCTGGGCATCGCCAAGGGCATCGACGCCGGCCTCGCCGCCTGGATCGACGCCGAAGTCGCCTTCCCCAACGGCATGGTCGACCGCATCACGCCTGCCACCGGCGTGCAGGAGCGCGAGACGCTCGACCGCGATTTCGGCATCGCCGACAACTGGCCGGTCTTCTGCGAGGACTTCACCCAATGGGTGCTGGAGGACCGCTTCTCCGCCGGCCGTCCGGCGCTGGAAGCGGTGGGCGTGCAGTTCGTCCCCGACGTGACGCCCTTCGAGACGATGAAGATCCGCATCCTCAACGGCGGCCATGCGGTGATCGCCTATCCCGCAGGCCTGCTCGGCATCACCTACGCGCACGAGGCGATGGAAACCCCGCTGATCCGCGCCTTCCTGCAGAAGATCGAGCGGGAGGAGATCATCCCCACCGTGCCGCCGGTGCCGGGCACCGACCTTGCCAGCTATTTCGGCATCATCGAGCGCCGCTTCGCCAACCCCAAGATCAAGGACACCATCCGCCGGCTCTGCCTGGACGGTTCCAACCGCCAGCCGAAATTCATCGTCCCGTCCATCGCCGACCGGCTGAAGGCCGGCGCCGGCATCGAGGGGCTGGCGCTGGAATCGGCGCTGTGGTGCCGCTACTGCTTCGGCACGACCGACGACGGCCAGCCGATCGAGCCGAACGATCCCAACTGGGACCGCCTGACCGCCGTCGCCCGTCAGGCCCGCACCGAGCCGACGGCGTGGCTCGGCATGGACGACGTCTATGGTGAGGTCGGCCGGGCGCAGCCCTTCCGCGACGCCTTCTCCACCGCCCTGCGCGCCCTGTGGACGGACGGCACCCGCGCCGTGCTCGCCCGCTATGCCGGCGTCTCCAACTGAAGGACGACCCCGCCATGACCGCCATGCCGTCACCCGACGTGATTTGCCCCGACGTGCTGTGCTTGGGCGAGGTGCTGATCGACTTCATGCCCGCCGGTCCGGCGCAGCCCGGCGTGATCGGCGCCTTCGATCCGGCGCCGGGCGGGGCGCCGGCCAATGTCGCGGTCGGTCTGGCCCGGCTGGGAGTGCGCAGCGCCTTCATGGGCCGGACGCCAGCGGACGGCTTCGGCCGCTTCCTGGCGCGCGCACTGACCAACGCTGGCGTCGACGTGTCCCGCCTGCGCCTCGTTCCTGATACCAAGACCCCCGTCGCCTTCGTCTCCCTCGACGAGGAGGGGGAGCGGGAGTTCCTGTTCTATGGCGAGCCGATGGCCGGCTTCTCCACCACCGACCTCGACCTCGACGCCATCGCGGCGGCCCGTCTGCTTCATTGCGGCTCCATCGGCCTGATCGATCCGGCCGCGCGCGAAGCCAGCCTGCTTGCAGTTGAAACGGCACGCCGCCATGGTCGGCTGGTCTCCTTCGACGCCAACCTGCGCCTCGCCCTCTGGCCCGACCGCGCCACGGCGGAACGCCTGATCCGCCAGGGCATTGCCGCCGCCGCCATCGTCAAGCTGAGCGACGAGGAACTGGAATTCCTGACCGGCAGCACCGATCCCGACACCGCCGGCCGCAGCCTGTGGCATGAGGGCTTGCGGCTTCTGGTGGTGACGCATGGCCGCAACGGCTGCACCTTCCTGACCGCCGACGCCTCGGGCCATGTGCCGGGGATGGCCGTCACCGCCGTCGACACCACCGGCGCCGGCGACGCCTTCGTCGCCGCACTCCTGGCCGGCATCCTCGAAGATGTGGACACCGCCTTCACCCCCGACCGCCTGCGCGACATCTGCCGCTTCGCCAACGCCGCCGGCGCGTTGACCACCACCGCCCCCGGCGCCATCCCCTCCCTGCCCGACCGCGCCGCGATCGACCGGTTGCTGGGTCGCTGAGGCCAAGCGTTTTTGAAGCTTTCCGTGGTGTAGCGCCCGGCCTGGGATTAGGGTTTCCGGATCAAGCCCACGCTATCCCCTCTCCCGCCGGGATCCCCTCTCCCCCCCGGGGAGAGGGTTAGGGTGAGGGGGACGCGCGGCGAGGATCTGCAAGCATCACGCGCTCCCCGTTCCCCACCAAATCCACTCCATGCACCCCCCTCACCCCGACCCTCTCCCCGGGGGGAGAGGGAGAATGAAACACTGAACAGCACCCCGAAACCTGTTCCACAGCGTTCCAAACGTTCCACTCCCGGGGCGCCTGCCACCCCCAACCATCACCTCTAGAAAGAAACTCAATCTTTAACAAAACAAAATGATCACTCCAAAATAATGATGGCGCGGCTCCGGGTGCCTAGCTATCGTGACATCTGAAATTGCGAATCCTGCCACTTTAATATGGCGTTCTATACCCAATGGTTATATCCAAAGGGGTAGAATATCCCAGAAGCGGCAGGCGTTGCTTTAGTGAGGCATGATGAGTGACTTGCAGACCCTGTCGCCGACCGAACTTGAATTGGCGACGCTGATCGTGAACACCCTCACCCTGGAAGCCGACCCGGAGGACATCGACCCGGACGCCCCCCTCTATGGCGAAGGGCTGGGGCTCGATTCCATCGACATCCTGGAGGTGGCGCTCGCCGTCTCCAAGACCTACGGGGTGAAGCTGCGGGCGGACGACGAGAACAACACGAAGATCTTCTCCTCCCTGCGCACCTTGAACAGCCACATCCAACAGCTCAAAGCCGCCTGATGCCGTCCGCCGCCGCCTGGACCAGGGGAGGGGCCGCGGTGGGCGCCGGCCTGTCGCTCTTCGCGCTCTATCCCCTGCTGGTCCATGGCGCCATCGTCGCCGATCTCGACGCCGACACCGCGCTGGTGCTGGCGCTGGTGCAGGCCGGGGTCACCGGGCTGGTGGTCGGCCGCGCCGCGCCGCGCTTCCGCTGGATCGCGCTGGCCGGCGCCATCGCCCTGTTCGGCCTGTCCTGGCGCTCCGCCCGCGACGGGTTGCTGGCCGCCTCGGCGATCAGCCATGCCGCCATCTATGTCGGCCTGCTCGTCCTGTTCGGCCGCACCCTGCTGGTCGGGCGGGAGCCGCTGATCACCTGGATCGCCCGGAGAATCCGCGGCAGCCTGACCGACGAGATGCTGGTCTATACCCGTCGCGTCACCATCGCCTGGTGCCTGTTCTTCGCCGGCCAGCTGGCGATGTCGGCCCTGCTGTTCGCCTTCGCCCCGCCGACGGTCTGGTCCTTCTTCATCAACGTCCTCGACCTGCCTCTGGTCGCCGCGATGTTCCTGACCGAATACGCCTACCGCCTGCGCAAGTTCTGGAACTACTCCCATGGCTCCATCGCCGACGTCGTCCGCGTCTTTTCGGAGCGGCCAAACCCATGACGATGCTGTCCACCACGCGCCTGCCGCTGCTGCGCCACGGCGGTCCCGACGACCTGTTCGCCCTGCATGACGGCCGGCCGGTGACGGTGCGGACCTACCTCGCCGCAGTGCGCGATCTGGCCCGCCGCCTGCCGGACGGCGCCTATCTGCTGAACCTGTGCGGCGACCGCCTGGGATTCGCCGTCGCTCTCGGTGCGGCCCTGCTGCGCCGGCAGATCAGCCTGCATCCCCCCAACGACACCCCGGCCACGCTGCGCCAACTGGAAGAGAGCTATCCCGGCCTGATCTGCCTGACCGATGCAGGCGCAACCTACCCCGGCATGACCTGCATCCAGGCCCTGCCTCCCGACGGTCTCGACAGCCTGTCCGCTCCGCCCATCGACACCGACCTTGCCTTCCCGGCCGATCAGGTGGCGGCCATCGCCTTCACCTCCGGCTCCACTGGCCGGCCGATGCCGCAGGTGAAAAGCTGGGGCACCCTGGTCCGCAGCGTCCATGGCGCCGGCACCGCGCTGGAGATCGCACATCTCGGCTCCGCCGGCCCCTCCACCTGTTGTCTGGTCGGCACCGTCCCGCACCAGCATATGTACGGCCTGGAGTCGGTCATCCTGCTGGCGCTCCAGCATGGTCTGGTCCTGCATGGCGGCCGACCGCTCTTCCCCGCCGACATTGCCGCCAGCCTCGCCGATCTCCCCGGCCGCCGCATCCTGGTGACCACCCCGGTTCACCTGCAGGCGCTGCTCGCCGACGGCACCGATCTGCCCCCGCTGGACTTCATCCTTTGTGCCACCGCCCCCCTGGCCCCGCAGCTCGCCATCGACGCCGAGGCGAAGCTCGGCGCCCCGCTGCACGAGATCTACGGCTGTTCGGAGACCGGTCAGCTCGCCGTCCGCCGCACCAGCGCCACGGCGGAGTGGTTGTGCATCGACGGCATCCGCCTGCGCCAGGACGAACAAGGCACCTGGGCCTCCGGTGATTTCCTCGACGGCGAGACCCTGCTGGCCGACGTGATTGAGCTGAAGAGCGACACCCGCTTCATCCTGCACGGCCGCTCCGCCGATCAGGTCAACATCGCCGGCAAGCGCAGCTCGCTCGCCTTCCTCAACCATCATCTGAATTCGGTCGAGGGCGTGATGGACGGCGTTTTCTTCATGCCACGGGAGGGGGAAAGCGGGACCACCCGCCTCGCCGCCCTGGTGGTCGCCCCCGGCCTGACCGCCGAGACCCTGCTGGCCCGCCTGCGCGAGCGGATCGACCCGATCTTCCTGCCGCGCCCCCTGCGTTTTGTCGATGCCCTGCCGCGCAACCCAACCGGCAAACTGCCGCGCGAGGCCCTGCTGCGGATGCTCGACGACAGCCGACCCGACTAGGTGCCGCCGCCGTGCCCAACCAGACCGACATCCACTTCCCCGCCGACCATCCCACCGCCGCCGGGCATTTCCCCGGCAACCCGATCATTCCCGGGGCCGTCCTGCTCGACACCGCCCTGGCCGCCATCGCCACGGCGGAAGACCTCGCTCCCGGCCCTTGCCGCCTGCGCGCCGCCAAGTTCCTGCACCCGGTCCGCCCCGGCGACCGCATGCTGGTCGAATGGCAGGCCAGCCCGACCGGCGCCATCGCCTTCTCCGGCAGCGTGGCGGGCCGTCCCGTGATGACCGCCATCATGTTGACCGGCAGCGTGACCTCATGAAGATCCCCCTGCGCGCCAAGCCGGCAGCGGACGCCACGGCCTCTCCCATCGCCGCGCCACCGCCGCGCCGCCGTCGCCGCAAGGAGTGGATGAACCGGCCGGAGCGCAGCACGACCGCGGCCATCAAGTTCATCGTCTGGGTCGCCCTGCGGCTCGGCCGGCGGGCGGCGCGGCTGCTGCTCTATCCGATCTGCCTCTATTTCGTGCTGTTCTCGCGCAAGCCGCGTCGGGCGTCGGCGCTGTTCCTGTCAAAGGCGCTGGGCCGCACCCCCGGCTTCGGCGACCTGTTCCGGCACTACCACGTCTTCGCCGCCTGCCTGCTCGACCGCGTCTTCTTCCTGAACGACCAGTCCGACGATTTCGACATCCGCGTCCATGGCGAGGACATCGTCATCGACCTGATGCAGCGGGGGGAGGGCTGCCTGCTGCTCGGCGCCCATATGGGCAGCTTCGAGGCGATCCGCATGCTGGGCCACCGCCAGCGCGACCTGCGCGTCAGTCTGGTGATGTACGAGGAGAATGCCCGCAAGATCAACTCGGTCCTCAACGCGATCAACCCGCTGCTGTCGATGGAGGTGATCGGGCTGGGCCGGCCGGATTCGATGCTGCGCGTGCGCGAAAGGCTGGACCAGGGCCATTTCGTCGGCATGCTCGCCGACCGCACCCTGGACGGGGAGGAGGAGGTCCGCCTGCCCTTCCTCGGCCAGCCGGCCGGCTTCGCGCTCGGTCCCTTCCAGCTGGCGGCGATGCTGAAGCGGCCGGTGGTGCTGATGGTCGGGATCTATCAGGGCGGCCGACGCTACGACGTCCATTTCGAACGCATCGCCGATTTCTCCGATGTGCCGGTGCAGGACCGGCCGGGCCTTGTCCGCTGGGCGGCCGGGCGCTTCGCCGACCGGCTGGAGCATCACGCCCTGTCCTCCCCCTACAACTGGTTCAATTTCTATGATTTCTGGAAATAGACCGGCCCGCCGCCCAATCCTGGCGGGCTTGGCCGCCCTCCTGCTGTCGGGCATCGCCCTGCCGGCCCCGGCGGCCGAATCCTGGGGCCTGGAGGATTTGTTCGCCGGCTTCGCCAAAATCCCCAGCTCCAATGCCCGCTTCACCGAAACGCGCGAGATCGGCATGCTGACTGCCCCGCTGGAAAGCAGAGGCACGCTCAGCTACCGCCGTCCGGATTTCCTGGAAAAGCGCACCCTGCAGCCCCAGCCGGAAGGCCTGCGGCTGGAGGGCGACCGACTGACCCTGACACAGGCGGACGGGGCGTCCCGCACGCTGTCGGTCTCGGCCATGCCAGAAATCCAGACCTATGTGGAGAGCATCCGCGCCACCCTGCGCGGCGACGTTCCCTCCATCATGCGCTTTTACGAAGTGGCCCTGGAAGGCGCGCCGCAGGACTGGCGCATGCAGCTGACCCCCCGGGCGGAGGAGGCGCGCAAGATCGTCCAGCGCATCGTCATCGCCGGCGGCGACACGACGATCCGCCGGATCGAGGTCCTCCAGGCCGACGGCGACCGCTCCGTCATGACCATCCAGCCGGATCCGGCATGACCGCAGCGGTGCGACGGGGCGGATGGGCGATCGCGCTGTGGCTGGCCGGGCTGATCGCCTGCGGCCTGCTGGTGGAGCGCACGCCGGTCACCGCCGACCTGTCCGCCTTCCTGCCGCGCTCCCCCTCCGCCACCCAGCAGTTGCTGGTCGACCAGCTGCGCGACGGCGTCGTCTCCCGCCTGATCCTGATCGCCATCGAAGGCGACGAGCCGGATCACCTGACCGGGGTCAGCCGCGACCTCGCCGCCCGTCTGCGCGGCAACCCGCTGATCGCCGCCGTGGAGAATGGCGAGCGGACCGGACGCGGTGCCGACGGCGCCTATCTCTGGACCAACCGCTATCTGCTCAGTCCCGGCGTCACCGCCGACCGCTTCACCGTCGACGGTCTGCACGATGCCCTGCAGAACGACCTGCGCCTTCTGCAATCGCCCGCCGGCATGGCGCTGAAGCAGGCTCTCCCGGCTGACCCCACCGCCGAGATCCTTCGCCTGACCGACCGGATGCTGGGTGATTCTGCCGGCCCCGCCAGCCGTGACGGCGTGTGGGTGTCGTCCGACGGGGCGCGGGCGCTGCTGCTGGTGCAGACCACCGCCCCCGGCTTCGACATGGATGCCCAGCAGAAGACGCTCGACCTGATCCGCGGCGCCTTCGACAAGGCAGGGGCGGCGACCGGCCCCGCCCGGCTGGTGATGACCGGACCGGCTGTCTTCTCCGTCCAGACCCGAGACCGGATCGAGGCGGACGCCACCCGATCCTCCATCATCGCCACGCTGCTGGTGGCCGGCGTCCTTCTGCTGGTCTACCGATCTATTCGCGCATTGGCCCTGTCGCTGCTTCCGGCGGCGACCGGTGCGCTGGCCGGGGTCGCGGCGGTCGGACTGGGCTTCGGCACGGTGCATGGCATCACGCTGGGCTTCGGCGTCACCCTGCTGGGCGAGAGCGTCGATTACGCCATCTACCTGTTCACCCAGACCCAGCCGGGCAGTCCGGCGCGCCGCACCCTTCTCCGCATCTGGCCGACATTGCTGCTGGGGGTTGCGACCTCCGTCGTCGGCTTCGGCACGATGCTGTTCTCCAGTTTCAGCGGCTTGGCGCAGCTCGGCCTCTTCTCGATCACCGGGCTGGTGGTGGCATTGGCGGTTACCCGCTGGGTGCTGCCGGTCCTGCTGCCACAGGACTACTCCACCGAACGCCCGGCAAGGCTGGCTCCGCTGCTGACCGCCCTGACCCGTGCCGCCCCGGCCTTGCGCCTGCCGCTGGCCGCCGTGACGCTGCTGTCTCTGGCATGGCTGGCCTATCAGGGCCCGACCGTCTGGTCGGCGGAACTGTCCAGCCTCAGCCCGATCTCTGAAGCCGACCAACGGCTTGACGAAACGCTGCGCCGCGACCTCGGCGCCCCCGACGCCGGCCATCTGCTGGTCACCAGCGCGCCGACGGTGGACGAGGCGCTGGCCGCCGCCGAACGCCTGTCCGCCCCGCTGGAGGCACTGGCCCGCGACCATCTTACCGCCGGCTACGACTCCCCCGCCCTCGTCCTTCCGAGTCAGGCGACCCAACGCGCCCGCCAAGCCGCCCTGCCGCTGCCCGACCAACTGCGCGCCACCCTGACCCAAGCCCTGCAAGGTCTGCCCTTCCGCCCCGATACCTTTGCGCCCTTCCTGGCTGACGCCGAAAAGGCGCGGACCCAACCGCTGTTGACCCAGGCCAGCCTGGACGGCACCAGCCTCAAGCTGAAATTCGACTCCCTGTTGGTCCGCACCGGCACCGGCTGGACCGCCATGCTGCCCCTGCGCGGCGTCACCGACCCGCAGGCGCTCAGCATCCGGCTGGCCGGTGACCCGGCGGCGAAGGGCGCCGTCCTGATGAACCTGAAGGACGAATCCGACAGCCTCTACCGCACCTATAGGCAGGAGGCGCTGACGCTGGCCGTCCTCGGAGCCATTGCCATCACGGTGCTGCTGGCCGCGGCCCTGCGGTCCGTCCGCTCGCTGGTCGCGGCGGTGATGCCGCTGGCCGCGGCGGTGGTCATCACCATGGCGCTGCTGACCGCGCTGGGTCAGACGTTGACGATCTTCCATCTGGTGGGCCTGCTGCTGGTGGTCGGTGTCGGCTCCAACTATTCCCTGCTGTTCGAGCGGCCGGAGCCGTCCGTCGCCTTGCGCGAGCGCACCGTCGCCTCCGTCGCCATCGCCAACCTCTGCACCGTCATCGGCTTCGGCACGCTGGCTTTCTCCGCCATCCCCGTGCTGCATGGCATCGGCATGACGGTGGCCGTCGGCGCCTTCCTCAGCCTCGCCTTCGCCGCGGTGCTGAGCCGGCAGCAGCCCGCCGGAGCGGAGGCCCCAAGCCATGGCTGAGCTTCGTTGGACCCCATCGCCGCTGCTGCACGCTTCGGCCGCCCTGCACGTCGCCGCCCTGGCCGGTGTGGCGGCTTTGCCCGCGGCATGGCCCTGGGCGCTGGGGGCGGTGGCCGGCAACCATGCCCTGCTTGGCGCCATCGGGCTCTGGCCGCGCAGCAGCCTGCTCGGACCCAACCTGCGACGCCTGCCGGCGGCCAATGCGCAGCGGGGCGAAGTCGGCCTCTGCTTCGACGACGGCCCCGATCCGGAGGTGACCCCCGCCGTCCTCGACCAACTCGACCGCGCGAATGCCAAGGCAAGCTTCTTCTGCATCGCCGACCGTGCCGCCCGCCACCCCGCCCTGATCGACGCCATCGTCCGCCGCGGCCACACGGTGGAAAACCACAGCTGGCACCATTCCCACCGCTTCGCCGCCATGGGCATCGGCGCCATCCGCCGCGAGGTTGGGGAGGCGCAACGTATCCTGACCGACCTTGCCGGCCGGCCGCCGCGCTTCTTCAAGCCGCCGGCCGGCCTGCGCAATCCCCTGCTCGACCCCGTGCTCGCCGGCTTCGGCCTGCGTCTGGCGACCTGGACGCGGCGCGGCTTCGACGCGGTGCGGCGCGACCCGGCGGGGGTGGAACGGCGCCTCGTCCGCGATCTCGCCCCCGGTGACCTGTTGATGCTGCATGACGGCTCCGCCGCCCGCGACGGCAATGGCGATGGTGGCGGCCGGCCGGTGGTGCTGACGGTGCTGCCGCGCCTGCTCGACACATTGGCCGCCCGCGGGCTGACGGCCGTTTCGCTGGAGGTGGTGGCCGATGACTGACGCCGTCTTCCGCGATCTGGTCGCCGCCGCCGCGCGGCCCTATCGCCGCTGCGGTCGCTACGCCTGGCATTTCGCCAAGGGCAAGCTGGCCGGCGATCCCGTCTTTCGCCACCTGCTGAGCCAGCCCCTGCTGCCCGCCCATGGCCGGCTGCTCGACCTCGGCTGCGGCCAAGGGGTTCTGCCGGCATTGCTGCGCGCGGCGACGGAGCGGTACGCAGCCGGTGACTGGCCGGCCGACTGGCCCGCTCCTCCTGCCGCCCTCGCCACGCGGGGTGTCGAACTGTCGCCCAGGCGGGTGCGGATCGCCCAATCGGCGTTGGGCGCCGACGCGGTCGTCCAGGGCGATGTCCGCAACGCCGACCTGCCGCCATGCGACGCCATCGTCATCCTCGACGTGCTGCTCTACCTCAGCCGGAGCGAACAGGCGGCAATGCTCGCCCGCTGTGCCGACGCGCTGCCGCCCGGCGGACTGCTGCTGCTGCGGGAGGCGGATGCCGACGGCGGCCTGCCCTTCCAAATCACCCGCTGGGCGGAGCAGATCGCCTGCGCCGCCCGTGGCCGCTGGCGCCAACCCCTGACCTACCGCCCGGCGGCGGAGTGGTCCGCCCTGCTTGCCGACCTGGGCTTCGCCACGGAGGCTCTGCCGATGAGCCAGGGCACACCATTCGCCAACACCTTGTTCATAGGCCGCCGAAGCAACGATTCAGTCCAAATTTGTCCTTCCGGGCATGAATTTTCCAATGCTAGCATTTCACTGGAAATGAAACCGCAATCCGCCGCTCTACCCGCCCAACGATCATAAGAATTTCATCGTGCATCCACTTTCCCTAAGCCATATGAGCATCGTCAGCAGCCTTGGGGCCGGCCAGGATGCAACCCTGGATGCTCTGCGCAGCGGCCGGGGCGGCCTGAAACCTTGCAGCTTCGAAACGGTCACGCTCGACACGCACATCGGCGAGGTGGCGGGGGTGGACGATATACGCCTGCCGCCGGAGCTTGCCGGCTATGACTGCCGCAACAACCGGCTGGCCGAAATGGCGCTGCACCAGGACGGCTTCGCCGAAGCGGTCGCCGCGGCCCGTGAGCGGCACGGCGCCGACCGGATCGGGGTATTCCTCGGCACCAGCACGTCGGGCATCCTGTCGGCCGAACTGGCCTTCCGGGCGCGCGATCCGCAGACGGGAGCCCTGCCCGCCGCCTTCAGCTTCGCCACCACCCACAGCACCGGCTCGCTCGCCGACTTCGTCCGCTGCCGCCTGGGCCTGGAGGGGCCGGCCTTCGTCGTCTCCTCCGCTTGCGCCACGACCTCGAAGGTCTTCGCCAACGCCGCCCGCATGATCGCCACCGGCCTGTGCGACGCCGCGGTGGTCGGCGGGGCCGACAGCCTGTGCCTGACGACGCTCTACGGATTTCATTCGCTGGAGCTGGTCTCTCACACCCCCTGCCGGCCCTTCGACGCGGAGCGCAGCGGCGTCTCGCTCGGCGAGGGCGCCGGCTTCGCCCTGCTGGAGCGCACGGCTCCCAAGCCGGCCCCCGGCACCATCCACCTGCTGGGTGCCGGCGAGAGCAACGACGCGCACCACATGTCGACCCCGCATCCGGAAGGGCTGGGCGCCCGGCTGGCGATGGAGCGGGCGCTGGCCAGCGCCGGCCTGCGTCCGGAGGATATCGACTACGTCAACCTGCACGGCACCGCCACCACCTATGGCGACGCGGCGGAGGATCAGGCCATCACCGGCCTGCTCGGCACCCGCATCCCGGTCAGTTCCACCAAGGGCTACACCGGCCACACGCTGGGCGCCGCCGGCATCGTCGAGGCGATCATCAGCGTTCTGGCGCTGCGCACCGGCCTGATCCCCGGAAGCCCGCAGACCCGTACCCTCGACCCCGCCCTGCGCAGCCGCTACCTGCAAGCCAACGAAAACGGACGGCTGGACCGGGTGATGACCAACTCCTTCGGCTTCGGGGGCAGCAACAGCAGCCTGATCTTCGGGTGGGCGGCCTGATGCGGGCCTATGTCGAGGGCATCGGCCTGCTCGGCCCCGGTCTTCCGGGCTGGGCGGAGTCGCGCGCCATCCTGGCCGGTGACAGCCCCTATGTCGCGACACCGGCCGTGCTGACCGCCAGTCCGCTGCTGCCGCCGGCCGAACGGCGCCGCAGCGTGCCCACCGTCAAGCTTGCCATGGCGGTGGGAGCGGAGGCGCTGGAGCAGGCCGGCCGCGACCCGGCAACCGTCGCCACCGTCTTCACCTCCTCCAGCGGCGATCCCGATACGCTGCACCAGATCCTGGAAACGCTGGCGACGGAGGAGCGCGACATCTCGCCGACCCGCTTCCACAACTCCGTCCACAACGCGCCGGCCGGCTATTGGAGCATCGCCACCCGCTGCCGCGAGCCCTCCACCAGCCTGTCGGCCCATGACGAGAGCTTCCAGACCGGCCTGCTGGAGGCGGCGGCGGAGGTTTCGGCCGATGGCTGGACCGTCGGGCTGATCGCCTACGACTTGCCCTATCCGGAGCCGTTGAACAAGGTCCGTCCCATTGCCGGCATCTTCGGCACCGCCCTGGTGCTAACCCCCCAGCCGACCGACCGTTGCCTCGCCCGCATCGACATCGACCTGTCGCGCCGGGACGAGCCGGTCAGCCGCATGGCCGAGGTCGGGCTGGAAGCCCTGCGCACCGGCAACCCGACCGGCCGCGCCCTGCCGCTGCTGGCGGCGCTGGCACGGGTCGTCGCGGGCGGCGCTCCGGAAACGGTGGTGCTCGACCTGCCGCCGGGCAGCCGGCTGGTGGTGCGGGTCGGCGCGCCATGCTGATGACGCACGATGAGATTGCCGCCCTGATCCCGCACGCCGGCACCATGTGCCTGCTGAATGGCGTGCTGTCCTGGGACCGCAGCCGCATCCGCTGCATCGCCCGCAGCCATCGTGATCCGGCCAACCCCTTGCGCCATGCGGGACGGCTCGCCGCGCTGTGCGGGGTCGAATATGCGTCCCAGGCGATGGCGGTGCATGGCGGGCTGACGGCCGGCGGCGAGCGCCCCGCCGCCGGCTACCTCGCCAGCCTGCGCGACCTCACCTGCCATGTCGCCCGGCTCGACGACATCACGGAGGATCTGGTCATCGACGCCGAAAACCTGACCGGCGAAGGCAGCCGCGTGATCTACGCCTTCACCCTGTCGGCCGGCGACCACGAACTGCTGAGCGGCCGGGCGGCGGTGGTGATCGACGCGGGCGGCGCGGATATGGGGGGATCATGAAACGCGCACTTGTCACCGGCGGCAGCGGCGCCCTGGGTGCCGCCATCAGCAAGGCACTGGCCGCCGACGGCCACCATGTGCTGGTCCACGCCAACGGCTCCCCTGCCCGCGCCGAAGCGCTGGCGGCGGAGATCACGGCATCCGGCGGATCGGCGGAAGCAATCGCCTTCGACGTCACGGATGCGGAGGCCACCGCCGCCGCCCTGGAACAGGTGCTGGAGTCAGGCCCGATCCAAATCCTGGTCAACAATGCCGGTATCCACGACGACGCGGTGATGCCGGCGATGCGGCGGGAGCAGTGGGGCCGCGTCATCGACGTATCGCTGAACGGCTTCTTCAACGTGACGCAGCCGCTGCTGATGCCGATGATCGGCACACGCTGGGGCCGGATCGTCAATGTGTCGTCGGTGGCGGCCGTCACCGGCAACCGCGGCCAGACCAACTACGCCGCCGCCAAGGCCGGGCTGCATGGCGCCACCAAGTCGCTGGCGCTGGAGTTGGCCCCACGCGGCATCACCGTCAACGCGGTGGCGCCGGGCATCATCGCCTCGCCGATGGCCGACGCCGCCTTCGACGCCGAGACGGTCAAGCGGATGGTGCCGATGAAGCGTGCCGGGCGGCCGGAGGAGGTGGCCGACCTCGTCGCCTTCCTGGCCTCCGACCGCGCCGCCTACATTTCCGGCCAGATCGTCTCGATCAACGGAGGAATGATCTGAGCGGCCGGGAGCGCACCCGCCGAACCGCCAGCATCGGCAGCCGGCCGATGAAACCCAGCATCAGCCGCGTGTGCATCCAGGTCAGCAGGGCGTTGTCCCGGACATAGTTGAAGTGGGACACCCCGCCCTCCTCCGCCTTGAAATAGCGGACCGGGGCCGGGACGTTGATGGTCGGCAGGCCGGCCCAGCACAGCCGCACCGCCGCCTCCGGATCGAAGTCGAAGCGTCGCATCCACGGATTGCGCCGCATAACCGCGCGCAGCGGCTTGATCGGATAGACGCGGAAGCCGAACAGCGAATCGCCGATCCCACCCCACAGCGTCTCCAGATTGGCCCACCAGTTGGAGATTTTGCGCCCGCCCACCCGCAGCCGCGGCGCGCCGGCATCGAACACCGGCTTTCCCAGCACCAGCGCGTCGGGATTGGCCATCGACACCCCCTGGAACTGCGGAATGCGGTCGGCCGGATGCTGGCCGTCGGCGTCCATGGTCAGCGCGTGGGTGAAGCCGCAGCGCTCCGCCTCCTCCAGCCCATGCAGGACGGCGGCCCCCTTGCCGCGGTTTGCCGGCAGTTCCAGAACGCGCAGATGCGGATCCCCGGCGGCAATCGCCCGCAGTTCCGCCGCCGTTCCGTCGGTGCTGCCGTCGATGACGACCCAGACCGGTGCCCAATGCGCGCGGGCATCCCGCACCGTCTCGAACAGCTTCGGCCCGGTGTTGTAGCTGGGGATCAGGACCAGATGACTGGATGAGGCGTCGGGTATCACAGCTCTGTCCTGTAGTGGCGTTCCAGATCCTCGACCAACCCGCGCACCTCGGCCGGAGGGTCGAATCGGCGGCCGAGGCGGACGGTGTAGACCAGCGGGAATTCCGGCTTGCGGAACAGCGGCCAGCCCTTGCCGAGGAAATTGCTGTTGGCGTCGATGAAGACGGTCTGCACCGGCGCCCCCGCCGTCTTGGCGATCAGCGCGAAGCCGCCCTTCAGCGGGTTGACCGGCCCCCGCTCCGTCCGGGTGCCTTCGGGGAAGATCAGCAGTTGTTGGCCCGCCCGCACCCGCTGCGCCGCCATCTTGACCAGCGAGTTCGGCGCGTCGTTGCGGATATAGCCGGCCATCCGCGCTCCGCCGCCGAAGAGAAGGTTGTCGTAAACCGGGGCCTTGGCGATGCACACCACGTCCGGCAAGCGCGAAATCAGCAGCACGGCATCCAGAATCGACGGATGGTTCGGGCAGATCAGCAGGCCGCCGTCACCCTTCAGCGAATCCAGCGCCGACAGGTCGGTCCTCAGCACCCCACAGGCCCGCAGCGTTCCGAGATAGAGGCGAAATCCCGTCTTGATCGCCTGCCGTCCGAGCGGCCCGGCGATCCGGCGCGGCAGAAGCGGACCGATCAGCGCCGCCGTCAGGCTCCAGGCCAGCGACATCAGGCCGAACAGGAACAGCAGGACATAGAAGAGGGGATACTCCCAAGCCCGCCGGACCGTGCCGAGAAAGCCTAGACCGCGTCGCCCACGGGGGTGCGCACGTTCTGCCGCCGTTTCCGCCATGCCATGTAGTTCCTTTTGAAGTCCAGCAGGGCGTTCATGTAGTAGATCGCCTTGAATATCTTCAGCCGCGTCTTGATCGGCGACGGGCGGAAAACGTCGCCGGCCAGAAGCGACAGCAGCGCCTCCTCCACCCGGAAGACGTTGCGCGGTCCCATGAACAGGTTGCGCAGCGCCGGCGTCGTCACCCGGTAGATGTACCAGGAGAAGGTGCCGATGCCCTGGCGCACCGTCCGCTCGAAACGCTTCAGCACCTGTTCCTGTCGCGCCGGCTCGCGCAGGCAGGCATCGACCGCCTCGGCCCCTTCGAAGGCGCTGGTCATCGCCAGATAGACGCCGGTGGAGAACACCGGGTCGATGAAGGCGAAGGCGTCGCCCAGCATGACGTAACCCGGCCCCGACATGCGGTCCGCCTGGTAGGAGAAGTTGCCCGTCCCCGTCACCGGGCCGGTCAGTTCCGCCCCCTCCAGCCGCTCCGCCAGCGCCGGGCAGAGCGCCACGGTATCGAGGAAGAAGCGGGTCTGGTCGGTCTTGCGCGTCTTGAAGTAATAGGGCCAGCAGACCGCACCGACGCTGGTGGTGCCGTCCGCCAGCGGGATGAACCAGAACCAGCCATGGTCGAACCAGAAGACGGTGATGTTGCCTTCCGCCTTGCCCGGCAGCCGTTTGGCGCCGGTGAAATGGCCGAACATCGCCGCGCTGTTGTGCTTGACGTTGCGCCGCTTGATGCCGAAGCGCGACGCCAGAAGCGTGTCGCGGCCGGACGCATCGACCAGGAAGCGGGTGCGCAGGGTGCGGACCGTGCCGTCCTCCTGCCGCGCTGTGACGATGGTTCCCTCGCTGCCCTGGATGTCGACGTCCGTCACCTTGCAGCCCTCGACGACGGTGGCGCCCTTGGCGGCGGCGTTGCGGATCAGGATGTGGTCGAATTCCGACCGCCGGACCTGAAAGGCATAGGGCTTGGTCTTGTCCCAGGCGTTGGCAAAGTCGAAGGTGACCGCCCTGCCGTGATAGGGCGACACGAATTCCGCCCCATATTTCAGCATGCCGACCCGCTCCACCTCCTCCAGCACGCCCAACCGCTCCAGCAGGGGCAGGTTGCAGGGAAGCAGGGATTCGCCGATGTGGAAGCGCGGGTGATGGTCCTTTTCCAGCAGCGTCACCCGATGGCCCTTCCCGGCCAGCAGCGCCGCAGCGGTCGACCCGGCAGGCCCGCCGCCCACCACAAGGACATCGCAATCGTAGTTGGAACCGTTCGACACCATGGGCTTTGCCGCTCTCCGCTTGTCCCGCATTGGGGTGTTCGAGGTGGATACCCGTTTCTGGCTCCGCGACCGGCTGCTCTTGCCGAAATTTACCGCACCCCGTCACGCGCAATCCAGGGACAAAACCCCGACACTGCCCTTTATCCGGGGCCTAACCAGAAGGATATATCCACTCGCTACCGGTATCAGCATTCTCTGTGCCAGTAACTCTCCGCAGAAATGTTTCAGCACGATTTCATCCGTGCCGGACACTGCTGGCAGATTTCCGCCAATGCACTTGAGACTTCGCAACTGGCTTGAGTGATTACCCATTTGGTGACATGCAAACCCACTTGCCTGCCGGGTTCCGCGCCCACAAGATACCCACGGCTTGAAGCCGAACAGCTCAACCGGGGATGCGTGGTGCGTGTGTTGCCAACGACGTTTGCCGTTGCCGCCTGCGCCGCGAAGGAGACACCGCCGTGCCGACCGAACCCTCCCCCCGCGTCGACACCGGCGTCGAACCGCACCCGGTGCTGGACACCTATTACGGCGACAAGGCGCAACGGCAGCATTTCGTCCGCGGCCTGTTCAACCGCACCGCCCACCACTACGACCGCATCAACGCGATCTTCGCGCTGGGCTCCGGCTCCTGGTACCGGGCGCAATGCCTGCGGCGGGCGGGCTTGCGGCCGGGCATGCGGGTGCTGGACGTCGCCATCGGCACCGGTCTGGTCGCGCGGGAGGCGGTGGCGCTCTGCGGCAATCCCCACGACGTCATCGGGTTGGACCTCAGCGAAGCGATGCTGGCGGAGGCGCGGCGCAGCCTGCCCATCCCGCTGATCCAGGGCGTGGCCGATGCGCTGCCGCTGGCCGACGCCAGCGTCGATCTGGTCACCATCGGCTACGCGTTGCGCCATGTCGGCGACCTGACCGCCACCTTCCGCGAGTTCCGCCGCGTGCTGCGCCCCGGCGGCACCGTGCTGGTGATGGAGATCGGCCGCCCGCGCCGCCCGGTCACCCGGCACCTGATGAACGCCTATCTCGGCATGGTGGTGCCGGCGGTCTCACGCCTCAGCGGCGGCGGCGAGAGTGGGCGGACGCTGATGCGCTATTACTGGGAAACCATCGACCGTTGCGTGGAGCCGGAGGTCATCACCGCTGCGATGGAGGCGGCCGGGCTGGCGCAGGTGCGGTGCGACACCGATTACGACCTGTTCAAGAACTACAGCGGCAAGCGGCAGGTCGATGCCGCGGCGTAACATTGGCGCGGCCGGCAGGCTGCCTGTTGTTACTACCACTCTCAGGCGTTCCTCATCCGCCTTTGCCAATGCTGGCAACCGGTTATCGCCCTCATAGTCGCCACTACATGGCCACGGCCGGAACAGAACCAATAGGAAAAGACATGGTGGGGAAAACGACTTGGGCGGCATTGTCCGCGGTGGCGCTGCTGATCGGCTGCGCCGGGCAGCAGCAGGGCACGGCCAGCAGCAACGGAACGGCGACGACCGCCTCCGCCGCGCCGTCGACGCCGGACGCGCGGATGGTGAAGTCGCGCGACGGCCGGTACGAGGGCGAGGTGATCGGCACTCCCGCCCCCGGCAGCCGCTTCGCCAAGCTGCAGATCGGCATGACGATGGAGGAGGTCTCCACCCTGATCGGCGCGCCCGACAACATGATCAGGCACGAGACCGGCAAGCGCTGGATCCCGTTCTATTTCGGCAACGACGCCCAGCGGCTGCAGGTCATCTACCGCAATGAAGGTTGCCTGACCTATACCGGCGGCAACGTCTTCGGCGGCGGCGGATCGGAGCTGATCCGCATCACCGTCGCGCCGAAGGGCGGCTGCCTGGACACCTGACAGGAAAGGCGCGGCTTTTCAAAAGCCGCGCCTTTTCGAAACATCGCCGCAACCCGCCCGGTCAGGCATTGGTCAGCAGACGCTTCTTCTCGATTGCCACCTGCTCCGTCCTTGCGGTCGCGATCACCGCCTTCTGGAGCTTCTCGAAGGCACGCACCTCCAACTGCCGCACACGCTCGCGCGAGACGTGGAAGGTCTGGCTCAGCTCCTCCAGCGTCAGCGGCTCGTCACGCAGGCGGCGGGCCACCAGAATCTGGCGCTCGCGGTCGTCCAGCACGCCCAACCCCAGCTTCAGGAACTGCTGGCGCCGGCGGCGCTCCTCGGAATCGGCAAGCGTCGTCTCCTGGTCCGGCCGCTCGTCGGCCAGCAGGTCCTGCCACTCGGCATCGCCCTCTTCCGACAGGCCGACGTTCAGCGAGCGGTCGTTGCCCAGGCGGCGGTTCATCTCCACCACCTCGGCCTTCGACACGTTCAGTTCGGTCGCGATGCTCTCCACCGCTTCCGGCGACAGATCGCCGCTCTCCAGTTCCTGCATCCGCGCCTTCAGGCGGCGCAGACTGAAGAACAGCTTCTTCTGCCCGGCGGTGGTGCCGATCTTCACCAGCGACCAGTTGTGCAGGACATATTCCTGGATCGCCGCACGCACCCACCAGGAGGCGTAGGTGGCGAAGCGGAAGCCCTTGGCGGGATCGAACTTCTGCGCCGCCTGCATCACGCCGACGTTGCCCTCCGCCACCAGATCGGCCAGCGGCAGGCCATAGCCGAGATAGCCGCGGGCCATCTTGACGACCAGACGCAGATGGCTGCCGATCAGCTTGTCGAGCGCGGCCGGGTCCTGATGGTCGTGCCAGCGAACGGCCAGATCGAGTTCCTGTTCCGGAGTCAGGTACTGATACTTGCGGGCATCCTGGAGATAGAGCTGCATCGGTTCCGCAGTACGGGGTTCGGAAATACGGGTTTCTGCGGTGCGGGTTGGGGCGGTATCGGATTGAGCGGTGCGGGTTTCAGCGTTGCGCTGCATGGTGTCTCTTTTTCTCCCAGCCGACAGGAGCGGCGCCGTGGGCGAAGGCCCCGGCGTTGTTCGGGTCGGTCCTGTTGAAGGTCGGATTTTTGGTTCGTTGCGTTGCCGGCATTCGACGCTGCCGGACGGCGTGCACCGGGCCTCGGTGCGGGAGCGGGCAAACAGGGGTCCTCTCCAGCCCCGCGGGCAGCGCCGCGCCGGGGAAGGTGGCGCCGCAGCCAGCAAGCCGCAGGGCCGGAGAGGAGCGGCAGGGCCAGGCGGTCAGCGCGGCCGAACCAGGGAATTGCAAACGGTCATATGGGCGAAAGCCCTTCTGTCGGGGTCGGCGCCATCAACGGCGCAACGAACACTATATAGGAATTTTGACAACGCATTAAAGGGGCGCCCAGGCGAATTTTCCTGGCACCCTGACTGATATTTGGTTCCCGCTTCGATTTCCAGGAACGCCGCCAGAGATGGGACGGCCTTTGCCTGCTTTCAACCCCCTTCATCCCGCCATCGAACATCTTTCGAATTTCTATGCAACTTCGCAAGATCATCGGCCAATCGATACCAATATCATACAAAACATCCAGAGCACAAAAACTGCTTAGAAAGTCTAAGCACTGTCTTTCGTTGAATCAGCCGTGGTATTTTTCGGATGTCACTTGCAGTCCTACCTCTTCTGCGCTTACCGTCGGTCAGTTTCCAGCATCCACCGACCCGAGGTTTGAGCCGACATGCTTGAAGACATCGTCATCGACACTCCTGTCGACCGGCCGCACTCTTCCGGCCAGACCGCAAGTCAGACCGCCGGCCGTGCGTCGTCCCAGCCTCTGCGCGTCGCGGTGCTGTGGAAGACGCCGAATCTCGGCCTCTATTCGAACGCCGCCTTCGACGATCTGTACAACGGCATCGGGCACAACAACGGCAACCTCGCCTTCGTGCATTCGATCTGCAGCCACATCGCCAACCCGGTGAAGCATTTCAGCTGGGGCTCTTCGGCCGAGACGCTGCGGAACAACGCCGACATCATCGTCATTCCCTGCGCCAACCAGCTGGGCCGCCACACCGACTACGGCCAGATGGCGGAGAATCTGGAGAAGTCCGGACTGCCCATCGTCGCCATCGGCCTCGGCGCCCAGGCGAACAGCTACGACCACGACATCGAACTCAGCCCCGGCACGCTGCGGTGGGCGCAGGTGATCGCGGCCTCGAACCCGGCTTCCGCGACCTCGCCCAACATCTACACCCGCGGTGCCTACACCACGGCGCAGCTGGACAAGCTGGGCATCACCGGTTCGCTGCCCGGCGGCTGCCCGTCGCATTTCCTCAACCAGGCGCCAGGGCTGGGCCGGAAGATCCACGCCAACTGGTCGGCGCTCGACCTGCCGCGCTCGATCACGGTGGCCGGCGGCCATCAGGCCTGGGTCAAGACGCGGGAGATCGAGCACCAGCTGATCGCCCTGATGATGGATCCCATCGCGCCCGGCCAGTACATCGTGCAGTCGATGGGCGAGATGATCCGCGCCTCGCGCGGGCTGTTCGACGGAATTGACCCGCATGCGCTGAAGGAAATCCACCGCCACACCGTGCCGCACTACTCCTTCGAGGAGTTCAAGGTCTGGTGCCGCAACTACATGCGTTCCTACTATGACGTGCCGGCCTGGATGGACACTCTGCGCCAGCAGGATTTGACCATCGGCTGCCGCTACCACGGCGTCGCGCTGGCGATCCAGGCGGAGCGGATGGGCCTGACGGTCACCATCGATTCCCGCACGCGCGAGCTGTGCGAGAACACCGGCGTCCCCTATGCCGACGCGGCCGACCTCACGATGCCGCTGACCCGCAGCCGCTTGAAGTCGCTCATCAACTTCGACCCCGACGCCTATGACCGCCATCGGGCGGAGTCGGCCGCCCGCTACTTGGACTTCCTGGTCGCCAACCGGCTGCAGCCGGCGCCCTTCCTGAAGTCCATCGCAAACGGCAAGTGACGGGACGAGTGGTGGCAGCCATGCTCAACCGAACCGCGGCATTCGTGCTGGCGCTGGGCATGGTCGCCGCCCCCGCCCACGCGCTGACGATCAAAAGGACGGGGGAACCGGAAACGGTGACCTCCTGGCAGCGCGACGCCTGCGCCCAAAGCGACGCGCCGGACACCCCGGCGCGCGCCTTCCGCGACGCGGGCGGCACGGTCCATCTGATCGCCTCGCATTCCACCGCACGGGCGCTGACCGGCCCGTCGCTGGACGCCGTGCGGCCGAATTGCGCGGTGATCTTCCAGGGCCACGGCCAGGACGATCCGCGCCTGCATGACGACCGCAGCTGGATTTCGTCCTTCTACACGCCCGACGGCACCACCGTCTTCGCCCTGGTCAGCAACGAGTTCCACGCCCAGAAGCGTCCTGCGCTCTGCCCGTCCGGCGAATACATGCGCTGCTGGCGCAACAGCATCACGTCGGCGGTCTCCAGCGATGGCGGGGCGAGCTTCCGGCTGAGCGCGCCGCCGCCCAACCACACCGTCGCGACGCTGCCCTACCCCTATGCCGGCGACGTCGGCCAGCGCACCGGCTATTTCGCGCCCAGCAACATCGTCCGCAACGGCGACCACTGGTACGCCTTCCTATGGGCCGAGCGGTTCGGGGCGCAGCAGCGCGGCGCCTGCCTGATGCGGACCGACAATCTCGCCGATCCGCAGTCCTGGCGCGGCTGGGACGGCAAATCCTTCTCCGTCCGTTTCGTCCGTGATGACCAAGCCAAGGATGCTCCGGAAGCCCATCTCTGCGCCCCGGTCGCCCCCGATGCCCTGCAAGGCACCGTGCGCAGCATCGTTCGGCACCGGGCGAGCGGCCTGTTCATCGCCACGCTGGCCATGACCCGCGACGGCCGCACTGGCATCTGGACCACGACCTCGCCGGATCTGGTGAGCTGGTCGAAGCCGGAGCTTCTGTGGGCGGCCCCGCTGCTGTTCCGCTACGGCTGCGGCGACATGGCGGCCTTCGACTACCCCGCCCTGCTCGATCCCGGCAGCCAGGGCCGCAATTTCGACGATGTCGGCAAGACCGCCTACGTCTACATGACGCGGCTGAACCTGGACAAATGCAAGATCACCTGGAACCGCGACCTCGTCCGCATGCGGGTGGACATCGACGGCAGCTGACCGGAAATAGCGGTCAGGGCGGCTTGTTCCAGGGCGGCGGCGACAGCCTCTCCGCGATCCAATCAGCAAAGGCACGGGTCTTGCCGGCGGTGAATCGGCCCGACGGGCGGACCAGATGGATGGCAGCTTCCCCGCCGCCGCCCCTGCCGGCGTCGCTGCCGACTTCCCAATCCGGCAGCACGCGGACCAAACGCCCGCCGGCCAATTCCCGCCCGATCAGCCATTCCGAACACACCAGCAGCCCTTTTCCGGCCACCGCGGCATGGACGAGGCTGTCGACATTGTCGGTCAGCAGCGGCCCGGACAGCCGCACCCGCACCCGCTCGCGCCCCCGGCTGAAATGCCAATCCGACGGTGAGTCGAACAGCGCGAACGGCAGCGCGTCATGGCCGGCGAGTTCGGCCGGCTCCTGCGGGACCCCCCTTGCGGCGAGATAGGATGGCGCGGCGCAGACCAGCCGCCGTTCCGCCCCCAGCCGGCGGGCCACCAGCGAACTGTCGGGCAGCCGGCCAATGCGGATGGCAAGGTCGAATCCCTCCCCCACCAGATCGACGAAACGGTCGCTGTAGAAGGCTTCGATCCGCACGCGCGGAAAGGCGGTGAGGAAGTCGGGCAGAAGCGGCGCCACCCACAGCCGACCGAACGCCTCCGGCAGTGACAGCCGCAGCGTACCCTGTGGAACGGCCCCGGCATCGGCAGCCTCGCGCTCCGCATCGGCCAGCAGGGTCAAGGCCATGCGCGCCCGGTCGGCGAAGCGGCGGCCGGCCTCGGTCGGCGTCACCCGCCGGGTCGTGCGCTCCAGCAGTCGGACGCCCAGCCGCCGTTCCAGCGCCGACACCCGGCGCGACAGCACGGAGGCGTCTCGGTTCAGCACCCGCGCCGCCGGCGCAAAGCCCCCGGTGTCGAGAACCGCCAGAAAGGCGGCCACCTCCTCCAGTCCCTGATCGCTCAATTCGTGCATGATATGCAGCAATATCATGCAGAGACACCAGATTAAAGGCCCAAGCGCAACGGGATAGCCTCCTGTCACACATCACAGCAAGCAAGGATCCTTCCCGATGCGCGCCTATCAGCTTGAAGCCCCCCGTCTCGACGCCCTCCGCATCGCCGAACTGCCGCGCCCCACTCCGGGTGCGGGCGAGGTGCTGGTCCGCCTGCACGCCGCCAGCCTGAACTATGTCGATCTGGCGGTGGCGACCGACGCCTTCCCCGTGCCGTCGCTTCCGCTCATCCCCGTCGCCGACGGTGCGGGGGAGGTGGCGGAGATCGGTCCCGGCGTGACCGGATTGGCGGAAGGCGACCGGGTCATCCCGCATTTCCTGCCCGACTGGCAGGCCGGCGCGCTGCCGCCGGTCGCCGGACGGCGGATGCGCGGCATCACCATGCCTGGTTCGCTCGCCGATTACGCGGTGGTCCCCGCCGCCAGCCTCCTGCCGATGCCCGGCCATTTGTCCTTCACCGAGGCGGCGACCCTGCCGATCGCCGCGACCACGGCATGGCGGGCGATCCGCACCGGCGCGGTGCGTCCGGGAAGCACCGTCCTTCTGCTCGGCACCGGCGGCGTCAGCCTGTTCGCCCTGCAATTCGCCAAGGCGTCGGGTGCCCGCGTCATCATCACCTCCTCCTCCGACGCGAAGCTGGAGCGGGCGAAGGCGCTGGGTGCCGACGAGACCATCAACTACAGGACGACGCCCGACTGGGACGCGCGGGTCTTGGAATTGACCGGCGGGGCCGGCGTCGATCTGGTGGTGGAGACCGGCGGCGCCCAGACCTTCGCCCGGTCCTTGAACGCCGCGGCGGAGGAGGGCACGGTCTTCGTCGTCGGCTTCCTCAGCGGCGCCGACCTCCAGGCCTCGCTGTTCCCGATCATCATGAAGATGCTGAAGGTGGTCGGCAGCAACACCGGATCGGTGGCCGACCTGCGCGAAGCCGTCCGCGCCATCGACGCCGGCCAAATCCACCCGGTGGTCGACCGCGTCCATGACTTCGAGGATGCGGCCGGCGCCTATGCGACCCTGTCGCGCGGCAGCCATTTCGGCAAGATCGCCATCGCGCTGGGAACTGGCGGCTGAGCGGTCGCCTCCCTTGGGCCGGCGGATTCCGTCTGCCGGCACAAAGTCATTGCGGAGCACCGGCACAAGACCGATGTCTCGGTGAACACACCGGATGAGGAGCGGCAGCATGCCGGACGGGGATCCTTTCGACCTCCAGCGCTTCGCCAAGGCGCAGGATCCGGTCTTCGCGACCGTGCTCGACGAATTGCGGGCCGGCCATAAGCGGAGCCACTGGATGTGGTTTATCTTCCCGCAGCTGCGCGACCTCGGCCGCTCCGCCACCGCGCAGTTCTACGGCATTGCCTCGCTCGATGAGGCGCGGGCCTATCTGGCGCACCCGATCCTCGGCCCACGGCTGGTGCAGGCGACGGAAACGGTGCTGGCGGTGCAGGGGCGGACGCTTCATGAGATCTTCGGTTCGCCGGACGACCTGAAGTTCCGCTCCTCCATGACCCTGTTCGCCCGGGCTGCGGCAGAGGACGGCGACCTCTACCGCAAGGCCCTGGACCGCCACTGCGGCGGCCAACCGGACGAGGCGACGCTGAAGCTGCTGGGCTGACCGCCTTCAGGCCAACAGTTCGCCCAACTCCAGCCCGCGCTCCCGCCCCAGGCTGTCCAGCATCGCCAGCGTGGCGCCGTCCAGCGGGATGCCGTCGGCCAGTCGCTGGCGGCGGGTGCGGCTTTCCGGCTCGCCCGGCATCTGGATCGCATCCGCCCCCGGTGCCGTGGGCGTGTCGCGGACATAGGCGACCAGATCGTCGAGATCCGCCGCCCATTGGACGTTGCCGCCGCGCGCCGGGTCGAAGACGATGGCGAACATGTTGTTCATCACCCGGCCGGAGTTCTGGTGCGACGGCGTGCCCGGCATCGCCGAGGCCAGCGCACCGGCCAGCACGTCGCACATCAGCGCCAGCCCGAAACCCTTGTGCCCGCCAAGCGGCAGCAGCGCGCCCGACGGGTCCTGGAACATCACGCCGGGGTCCTGTGTGGGTTCCCCCTGCGGGTCGAGCAGCAGGCCGGGCGCCATCTCCTGCCCCTTGCCCATGGCGACCCGACATTTGCCGACGGCGACGGCGCTGGTGGCGAAATCCAGCACCAGGGCCGGGGTCGAACCCGTACCCGGAACGGCGATGCAGATCGGGTTGGTGCCCAGCCGCGGCCGGGTGCCGTCATGCGGCGCCACCGCCGGGCGGGTGACGACGTTAACGAAGGCCAGCGCCACCAGCCCGGCGTCGCTGCACTGTTCGCCATAGGAGCCGACGCGGCCGATATGGTGACTGTCGCGCAGGGACAGCACCGCCAGACCGTCCCGCCGCGCCTGTTCGATGGCGAGGTCCATCGCCTCGCGCGCGATCACCTGTCCATAGCCGCTGCCGCCGCCGACCGCCAGGAAGGGACCGGACCGGCCGATCACCGCCGCATGCCGGTTGGGTCGCAGCAACCCGGCGGCGATCGCCGGCATATACATCGCCAGCATGCCGACACCGTGGCTGTCATGCCCGCGCAGGTTCGCTTCCACCAGATGGTCGGCGACGACGGCCGCCTCCTCCGCCTCGCTGCCCGCCGCCCGCAGCAGGCGCCGAACGGCCTCCGCCAACCGGTCCGCCCGCACCGGCCGCAGTCCGGTGCCATAGACGCCGGCGTTGAAGGACGCCGCCGCGGCGAAGGGATCCTTTTGTGTCTCTGTCATCCTGTACCTTCCCGTTCGATGGCCCCTATTTGGTTGCCGGTCCCCGGACGGGGCAAGGGCTGAATCGCGGCCGGAAAGAAAGCGGGGCGGACCCCGGCGGCCTGAACCGCCGGGCATCCGCCCCCTGCCGCCACCCGATCAGGTAGGCCGATCAGGCCGCATTGACCTCCGACACGAAGCGCTGAACTTCGTCCTTCAGCCGCTCCGACTGCTGCGACACGCTCTCCACGCTGGTGGAGACCAGGCGCATCCGTTCGCTGGTGGTGGTCATGGTGGAGGACAGCGACCCGACGCTGCTGGTGACGCGGCGGGAATTGTCGGCGGCGGTGCGGGCGTTGGCGAAGATCTGGTGGGTCGCCGCCTCCTGCTGCTGCACCGCCGACGCCACTTCGCCGTTCAGCGCGCTGAGGTTGGTGATCAGGCCGGCGATGCTTTCGATCGCGCTGATGGCGTTCGCGGTGGCCCCGCGGATTGCGCCGACCTGCGACTGGATGTCCTCGGTCGCCTTCGCCGTTTGGGTGGCCAGGCTCTTCACCTCGCTCGCCACGACCGCGAAGCCCTTGCCGGCTTCGCCGGCGCGCGCCGCCTCGATGGTGGCGTTCAGCGCCAGCAGGTTGGTCTGGCCGGCGATGGAGTTGATCAGTTCCACCACCGCGCCGATCTGCTCGGCGGCGGAGGCAAGGCCGGTGACGATGCCGGTGGTGTTGGCGGTTTCCGTCACCGCGCGGGATGCGGTCTGGGCGGCGCTTTCCACCTGCCGGCTGATCGCGGCAATGGAACCGCGCAACTCCTCGCTGGCCTGGGCGGCGGATTCGACGCTGTCGGACGCGCCTTGCGCAGCGCCGGCGGCGGCATGGGCCTCCTCGGTGGTGCTGGCGGCGTCGCTGGTCAGGGCGGCGGTGCGTTCGTGCAGGGCCACGGTGGTGGTGCTGAGCGTCGCCACCACCTCGTCCATCGCGCGGGCGAACTCGGCGGCCCGGGCGGACAGGCGCTCGCGCTGGAGATCGCGGGCGGCACGTTCCAGCTCGCCGCGCTGGCTCTCGTCGCGGGCACCCTGGAGGGTGGTGGCGAGGCCGGCGACGGCACGGGCCATGTCGCCGATCTCGTCGGGGCGGTCGGCATGGGGCACGGCGACGGTCAGGTCACCGCCGCCGATGCGGCCCAGCACGTCACGGATCGCCAGCAGCGGACGCGACATCCCACGCGAGACCCAGATGCCGATACCGACGCTGATCGCCAGCAGCAGCAGAGAGACTCCAAATTCGCGCCAGACACGGGCACGGAATTCCGCATCGACGTCGTCGGTATAGACGCCGGTGCCGATCATCCACTGCCAGGGCTGATAGCCGGCGGCATAGGCGATCTTCGGGGTCGGCTCGGCATCGTCGCTGCGCTTGTGGCGGAAGGCGACGAAGCCGCCGCCCGACTTGGCCGCGTCGGTCATCAACACGTTGAAGGGAACACCATCGGGGTCCTTCAGGTTCAGCAGGTTCTTGCCCTCCACCTGCGGACGCAGGCCATGAACCAGGCTGACGCCCGCATAGTCGTAGACGAAGAAATACTCGCCATTGCCGTAGCGCATGGCGCGCACGGCGCTGCGGGCACGTTCCTGCGCCTCATCGCGCGTCAGCTTCCCGGACTTCTCCTGCTCGCCATACAGCGCGATGACGGAGGCGGCGGCATCGACCATCTCCTTGACCTTGGACTTGCGCTGCTCGATCAGGTTCGTGCGCGTTCCCGTCAGATGAACGGTGGCGCCGGCAAGCGTGCTGAGCAGCGCCACACCGAACACCAGCAGCATGAGCCGCGTACCAATCTTGAGCTTCATCGCCCTTCTCCTCACTCCTGATCCACGCGGCATCGCGCGGCATTCACGCATCGATTTTTCGATTGATCGTCAGACCGGCTCGAAGGTCAGGCCGGGCAGCAGGCCCCGGCTCTTGCCTCCAGCGGTCTCTCCACCGGGTCGCAACGCCACCAACCCGGGCCGCCCGGCGGGGCGGACAGGCGGGTGAAGGCCATGACCTCGCAATTCCCCAGCTCCACCCCCGGCCGGCCGGCGAGGCGGTGCAGCAGGATGCGGCCGATTCCCTTGCTGCCGACCAGAAGCGGCCGGCGCGCCAGCAGGCCGGCGGGCCCGTTGGCGAGTTCATCGACGCCGTCCAGGACGCGCGCGGCGAAGGCGCCTTCGCTCTCCCCTCCCGGCGGCGTCTCTCCGGCGGCGAACCAGGGGCGGGTCAGGTCGATCGCCAGACCGTTCCATTCGCCCAGGCTGCGCTCCCGCAGCCAGTCGCGCCGGAGCAGCGGGACGCCCAGCGTTTCGGCGAACACCGCACCCGTGACGGCAGTGCGTTGCAACGGCCCGACGATCACGAGGCCGCAGGGTCGTCCGGACTGGCGGAACCGCTCCGCCTCCCACCGGGCCTGTTCGATCCCGCGGTCGGTCAGCGGCACATCGCGGTCGCCGCCGCAACGGACGCCGCGCCGGTTGTCCTCGGTCTCGCCATGGCGGACGAAGTGGAAGCGGTCGGTCATCCCCGGCCCCCTCAGCGGAACAGGATGCGGGCAGCGCCCGCGCTCCAGCCGATAGTGCTTTCCTCCGGCAGGGAATGGGGCGCCGACATCCAGCGGTCCAGCGCATCGATGTGCAGCGGATCGCTCAAGGTCGGGGTATGGCCGACGTCCGGCACATGCAGGACGGTCACTCCCGGCTTGCCCGTCATCCGGGCGATGGTCGCCTCCTGCAGGGCGTCGCTCATCATGCCGTGCACCAGCAGCACCGGGCACTCGATGCGCTGCCAGTCGTCCCACTGGTCGTGGTCCCGGACGGCGCCGTCGCGGTAGCATTGCAGCGCGCGGATGTCATGGCGGTAGACCCGGCCGCCGTTCTCCTCCGACCAGCGGGTCTGGTGGAAGCTGTTGTGCAGCAGAACGGTGTCGTCCACCGGCCCGTCGTTCTTCTGGGCCGCTCCGGTGCGGTGGAAAAGCTGGGCCGGTTGGCGGAAGACATAATGGCGGGCGACGGATTCGGCACGGCGGCGGCGGCGCTCGGTCGGGATGAAGGGGCCGATGTCGTTCAGGATCAGGCGGTCGACCAGCTCCGGCGCCTCCGCCGCCACCCGCATCGCCACACTGCCGCCGAGCGAGGAGCCCAGCAGCGTGACCGGCCCCAGCTGCTTGTGCCGTATCAGCGCCAGGACCTGGGCGACGTTGCCGTCGAAGCTGTAGTCGGACTGGTCCGCCAGCCAGCCGCTGCGCCCGCGCCCCGCCCAATCGAGGCACAGCACATGGTAGTGGTGCGACATCGCGCGGGCGACATAGTCGAAACGCCGGGCCGAGTTGGCGATGCCGCCCAGGCACAGCAGCGCCGGCTTCTGCGGGCTACCCCATTCCGTGTAGGCAAGGCGGATGGTGTAGTCGGAGCGCAGCCGCTCCACCGTGCCGGACTGCAGCGCGGCGCTGTGGGTATAGTCGAAATGGCGCAACCTGTGGCCGGCGCCGACCAGCGGTTCGATCACCCGCATGATCGTTTCATAATCCTTCCAGCTCATCTCCTCGGCCGATCCGACGCCAAGCGCGTCCAGGGTGGCGCGCAGCGCCTCCATGGCGCGGTCGTGGCGGCCGTAGGCGGGAAGAGCCTCTCCGGCAAAGGAGGGGATGGGCATGGTCCGAAGGGGCTCCACGAGCATCTGGTCAGGCATGGGCGTCGAAGCCTCCGTGATCGATGGGTGTGGGGTCGATGGGTGTAAGGTCAACTTGCGCAAGGTCGACGTGTGCGAGGTCGACTTGCGGGGCAGGGCTACCGGCGAATTCATCGGACGGCCTCCCCCGCCGTCGGCGAGGTGGAAGGGGTCAGCAGGAAGACCGCGCAGAAGGCCGTGCCGCACAGCATGCCGAGCACGCCCAACGCCACCAGCGCCGCCTGAACCCCGAAGCGGTCGGCGAGTGCGGCGGCCAGCAGCGGACCGATCACCGAACCGCCACGCTCCAGCAGGCGATAGACCGCGAAGACGCTGGATTCGCCCATGCGGGCGCAGTCGGCGCGACAGATCTCCGGCACCAGGGCCAACTGGGTGGCATTGTTGAAGGCATGGGCGACGCCGAGCGCCGCGATGCCGATCAGGATCCCGGCGACGCCCTGCTCCTGCAGGATCGCCAGGGTGCCGGCCCCGCCGACCAGTCCGCCCAGACCGGCGAACAGGGCGTGGCGTCCGGTCCGGTCTGCCGCCCTCGATACCCAGGGGCCGAGCAGGACGATGATCAGCCCATAGGCCATCATCAGGCGGCCGATCCCGGCCGGCGTCTCTCCCGCCGCATGGAGGGAAACGGGGACGAGATAGAAGAGGTATCCGGTCAGCATCAGCTTCGTCGGCACCGACGAGAACAGCAGCAGCGCCAGGAATCGGGGATTGGCCAGCATCGCGACCGCATCGCCCATGCGGAAGGGACGCCGCGCGACCCGTTCCACCCGGTCGGCCGGAAGAAGCGTCACTGCCGCCGCCGCAGCCAGCGCCAGCAGTGCCGAGACCATGAAGGTGGCGCGGTAGCCGAACTGATCGGCCAGGATGCCGCCCAGCGGCGCACCGCACAGGCCGGCGACGATCACCGCGGCGACGAACTGCGCCATGCCGCGCGCCCGCCGGTCCGCCGGGGTATGGCGGGCGACGAAACCCCGCGCGCCGATGAACATCACC
>NZ_LGQU01000010.1:0-32176 GCF_003115935.1 Azospirillum sp. TSH20 | reverse complement strand
GGGTCGTAGAGGCGGGCGCGCACGCCGTAGGGTGCATGGCGGTAGCCGCCGACCAGCAGCAGCCGGCCGTCCGGCAGCGGGCAGGCGTCATAGGGATGGCCGACCACCGTCTGGCGCCGCCACGGTTCCCAGCTGTGGCCCAGATCGGTGGAGCGTGAAGTCGCCAGATGGTCGTCCAGCCCGGTGGTTCGGTGGAAGGCGTGCAGCACGCCGTCGGCGTCCAGATGCAGCGCCGTCTCGCAGAAGCCGGCCTTGGCCTCGGGGTCGATGGCGATAATCGCCCGATGGACCCAGCTCTCCCCCCGGTCGGTCGAGGCGAAGAGATGGCTGGCATAGGTGCCGGTGGAGGGGTGGTGGGTGTAGCCGGTCTGCAGGATGGTGCCGTCCGGCGCCTCCACCGCCCGGCCGCGCACCGCCCCACCGAAAAAGGGCCGCTGTCCCGGCACGATGTCGGGATGGCCGGGCAGGGGGGGCAGGTCGCGGTGCGGCGTCCAGCTCCGGCCGCCATCGTCGCTGTGCCGGCTGTAGCCGCCCCAGAAGATGTAGAGGTCGCCGGTCTTCTGCGGATTGCCGGTCAGCCCGATCCCCAACGCACGCAGCGCCTCCCCTTGCGACGATGGCACCGGATACCAGCAAAATCCGGTCAGCAGGATGCGGCCGTCACGCAAGCTCAGCAGGCTGGCGTCCTGGTCGGCCGCCTGCGGATCGGGAGGCAGGGGCATCTCCTCCCCCAGTGGTTTGGCCTCGGGGCCGAGCCGCAACAGCACGGTCTGCGAACGGGAATCGAGATGGTCGACATGGTTGAAGCCGGTCTCCCCCGCCCGGAATGTAGCCCCGCGCAGCCAGCGATGATCGCGCGCCCGCCGGAAGGCCAGCAGCACCGATCCGTCTCCCACCGGGGTGAGCGACGGGAAGGACGCATAGAACCGCGGGTCACGGTACAGCACGCGATGCTCGACATCGGTCATGGCCATCGGGTTCCCTACTCCCTCCTTGAAAAACAGCAGCGAGCCTGCACAAGGACAAGTCTGCTCAGGCCAGCCCGATCCAGAGAAGGAACGCCCGGTTGACCGCCAGCATGCTTTCATCCTCCAACCGTCCGAACGCCTCCCCGATCTTGTCGCGGGCGATCGTCTGGACCTTGTCGACCATCACCTGCGAGCGTTTGCGCAGACCGTTGCCCGGAGTCGGATCGACCGACAGGCGGAACAGCGGCGCGTCCACCAAGGCGCTCGTGATCGGCAGGATGGTGACGCTGGGATGCCCGTCGAAAAGGTCGGACTGGATGACCAGTACCGGACGCGGCTTGCCGTAGTCACCCTGCAAGGCGACTGTCACCAGATCGCCGCGCCTCATTCCCAGCCCTCGATGTCGCGAACCACGTCCAGCCAGTCCATCGTCTCCTGCTCCTGCGGCGTGTCCCGGACCAGCAGAGACTGGCGCCGGCATTCGGCGGCGAAGCCGGGCCGGCGGGTGTCCGGCACCCAGATCTGCAACGGCCGCAGCCCGGCGGCACGCAGGCCGTTGCGATGGCGCTGAACGCGGAAGGAAAGCGGCGTGGGCATGGGCAGGCACTTCCTTGGTGTTACATGTAACATTGATCGTCCGCCGATCCTGTGCAAGCCCAACCCCAATAAACCCGCCCCTCTATAGACCCGCGACCTCGTGCCTCAGCAGCAGTGCGGTGCGGCGATGCGGATGCGCCTTGAAAGACTGACACCCTTGTGGAGAGTCTTCGTCACAGAGAATTCTCCTTCCACGCGGTGTCGCATCCCATGGCGTCCTCCTTCGTCCCCGCCTCCGCCTCCGTCGGCAGCTTTCTGGACAATCTGCGCACGCGCATCGCATCGCCGCGGGCCTACTGGCGCAAGGCGAAGGCCGATCCGCGCTACGCCATCTACGACATCCTGCCCATCGTCACCGATCCAGTCCTGCGCGACCGGCTGGCGGCGCTGATCGCGGCCCGGCGACCGCACACGCCGGGCTTCTACCCGTCGCTGGAGGCGCGGGACTGGTGCCGGACGCTGGAGACGGACGGCATCACCCCGCTGCTGCCGCCGATCGACCCGGCCGTCGTCGCCGACTTGCGCAGCTATTTCGAAAACACCCCCTGCCAGGATCCCTTCCGTCCGCATCTGGGCTGGTTCCGGCCCAACAGCCCGCCCAGCCCGGAGTCCAACATGGGCTATCACGGCGTCGACCAGATCCTGCGCGCCCCCCATGTGCTGGCTCTCTTCAACGATCCGCAGGTGCTGGAGACGGCGGAGCTGTATCTCGGCTGCAAGCCGATCCTCGACAACATCGGCTGCTGGTGGTCCTGGGGCGGGGAGAGTTTCGGCGGACGGGAGGCGGCCAAGGGCACCCAGCGCCACCACCGCGACCTGGACAGCCTGCGCGGCTTCAAGCTCTTCTTCTACCTGACCGACGTGGACGAGGACGGCGGCCCGCACATCTTCGTCAAGGGCAGCCACCGCAGCCGCCTGCTCTCCACCGGCCGCGCCCTGAGCGACGCGCAGGTGGAGGCCGCCTTCGGCACCGCCGGCACGGTGACGATGACCGGCGCGGCCGGCAGCCGCTTCCTGGGCGACACCTACGGCGTCCACAAGGGTGCCCTGCCGCGGCGCGGCCGCCGCCTGCTGCTGACGGCCCAGTACAACGTCAACCGCACGCCCCACGGCCCGACTGTCCCGACGCTCGACCGCCGCTGCGCCGATGTGCCGGATGGGCTGGATCCCTTTGTGAACCAGATCTACGTCGCACCCTGAGAAGACCGGATGCATCAGTACATGTTGGACGCCGCCGCGTAGCCGAGCTGGTAGTAGAGGCCCGCCATCGCCTGCAGACTGGCTGGGTCCAGCGCCTGCACGTCGAGCGCCATCAGCTTGCCCAGGCTGAGGTTGAAGTCCTGGGGCAGCTTGCTCAGACCATAGCGGCGGTGGGCGATGTAGTCGGAGGTGCCCTGGAAGAACATCCGCCGCAGGACCCAGGCCTTGTCCAGCCGGTCGGGATGGATGCGGTGGGACACACGGGCGCCCGGCACGTAATAGACGGTGGCACCACCGGCGCGCAGGGCGGTGAACAGCATGCCCTCGCTCGCCATCAGCCCGTCGCCGCTGCGTCCCACATCGGTTGGAAAGCCGCGGCCGTCGAGCAGCCGCTTGCGGAAGGCGCAATTGCCTTCGCCGAACCATTCACCCGGTTTCAAAAACCGGGATTCCGTGTCCCAGCCCCAACGGCAGGAGAAGACGTGCAGCAGCCCGTCGGTCAGCCAGTCGGGACGGGGATGGCTGCCAAAATCGGGATCGACCTCGCCGGCGACCATGTCGACGGCTGGATCGGCGAAGGGCGCCGTAAGCCCCTCCAGCCAGCCGGGAAGAGCCTGTTCGTCATCGTCGATGAAAGCGACCAGCGAGGCGGCGGCCAGGGTGACGCCGCGGTTGCGGGCGAAGCCGACTCCGGTCCTCTCCTCCACCACATGGTTCAGGCTGCTCCCATGCCTGGCGAAGGTGGGGCGCCACCGCTCCACCACCAGCCGGGCCTCCTGCTGCGGGCCGTTGTCGATCACCAGGATCTCATGGGATCCGCCGGTGGCCGTCTGCCCGACCAGACTGGCGAGGCAGAGGTCGAGCAGGTCCGGCCGCCGGTAGGTGCAGACGATCACGCTTGCCGCAAGCCCGGAGACCGCATGGACGCCGTCAGATAAGAAATGGTCGGGTATAGACTGATCAGGCATAGGGAACTCCCGGACAGGAAGGACGGGATCGGACTCTTCCGTGATCGGCTCAGTGATCGGCGTGGACGATGCGCAGGTCCGGCAGGCCCCAGGCGGTCACGCCCATATCCTTGGCCATCATCGCCAGCCCCTCGGTCTCGATGTAGCCGCAGTGGCTGTAGGGAGGGAAACACAGTCCCTCGCGGTGAAGGTCCGCGCGCACCAGCAGCGCCGTGCCGCCCACCCCGTCCAGCGGTACGATCTCCTCGCCAACGAAAGCATCCAGATAGAGCCGGCCCGCGCCGCGCGGCGGCTGGAAAATGCCATCGACCAGATGGCGCGGATCCTCCTCTCCTGTCAGCCGGAAGCTGTTGAGGTCGAAGGTCCGTCCGTCGGGCAGGACGCAGTGGGGAACGGCGATATCGCGCCCGGCGGCGAGCAGACGGGCCAGCAGGTCCGGCGGATGATCGATCAGATCGGCGTCGAGCCACAGCACCCAGTCCTCGTCACCCAGCGCGCCGGCCAGCAGCCGGTTGCGCGAGCGCGCCAGCAGTTCCCGCCGCCGCCGCTGGATTTGCGGCGTCCAGCGGGGCTCCTCGGGCCGAAATCCGTAGTCGTGGCGCAACAGCGTCACCCGGCGATAGCGCCGCTGAAGCTCCGGCAGCCTTGCGGCCAGCCAGTCATGGGTGCCGTCACGACTGTCCCCCTCCAGGAAGCCCAGCGACAAGCGGGACGGATCATGGTCGAGCCGGCCGAGCAGCTCCAGATAGCGCGGCAGATGGGAGACGGCGTCCTTCACCGGGGTCAGCACCAGCACGCGCTCCGCTCCCCGCCCGGTCACCCGCCCTGCCCCGAGCCCCGTCCGCGCGGTCTCCGGGGTCCGGACAGCGGGAGAGGGCGAAGGCCCGGCCGGCCGGCGCGACCGCGACGCCATCAGGACCGACAGGCGGTCGCGCATCCGGGCTCCGACCACCTCCGGGCTGAAGAGGGTCCGCATTCTGGCGGCGGCGCGCGCACCCACCGCGCGGGCCTCGTCGGGATGGGACGCCACCCGGCGCATCAGCCGGGCCGCCACCTCCAGGTCGGGATCGGCCCAGACGGTGCCGCGCCGGTAATAGCCGTCGTCCGCCTCCAGCATGACGGTACGGCAGGGCACGAGACAGGCCGTGTCCGGCGTGGTGATGTCCAGGGTGCCGGAATAGGCGGTGGCGATGACGGGCTTGCCGCAGGCCATCGCCTCGGCGACCGTCAGCCCGAATCCCTCCGCCCGGTGCAAGGAGACATAGGCATCGCAGGCCGCCATCAGGGCGGCGGTCCGCTCCGCCGTCCAGGGTTCGTTGATGATGCGGATGTCCGGCCGGCCGCCGGCCAACGCCTCCAGCGCGCGGCGCTCGCCGTCCGTCAGCTTCTTCGCTTTGATGATCAGCAGGGTGTCGGACGCGGCGTCGGGGAAGGCGGTGCGGTAGGCGCGGATCAGGCCAGCCGGATTTTTGCGCGTGACGTTGCTGGTCGCGTCGAACAGGAACAAGAAGCAGACCGTGCCGTCGGGAATGCCGAATGCCTGCCGGCCGAATGCGGGAGGCCCCTGCGGCGGCGCCACAGCATGCGGCATGGCGATCACCGGCACCGGGACATGCGGCGCCACCGCGGCGGCGGTGAAGCTGCTGGGCACCCAGACCTCGTCGACCAGCGGCAGGCACTCCCGCCAAGGCTCGGGAATCCCCGCCGACGCCTCCCAGGCCCAATAGCCGATGGTGAAGCGGCCGGACAGCCGCTGGGGATCAAGACGCGGATCGAAGCGGGGATCGAGGCGGCGAGCGTTCAGCGACTGACGCAGGGCATCCGGGTTGGTGTGGACCACCGTCACAGCGAAGGCATCTGCGGCGGCGGCATTCTCCACCCCCTGCGATGGCACATCGGACAAGGCAACGGGGTGGGTCTCGTCGAGCGGCATGTCGATCACCGTCACCGGCAGCCCCGACGCCCGCAGCGCGGCCACCGTCCCGCGCACGGCACTTCCCAGCCCGATCGCCGCGCTCAGGTGCCCGGCGACTTCGACCTCGATGTCCGCTTTGGGCGGGATGGACCTCATGTCCCCCGCATCGTGCAGCGCCACCTCACGGTAAGCCTCCACCGGCAGGCGCTTGCCCATTTCCTCCAGCACAGCGCGGCACCGGTCGCCATCGAAACGGGCGGTGGCCATCTGCCAGTGAACTTCGAAATGCGGGGCGCCGAAGGTGTTGCCGCCATGGACGACGTAGGTGTAGAGCCGCGGCAGGTCCATCCGCACGACGCGGGCGCTGCGGCGCAGCTGCTCGACCACCGGCGTGTCCTCGCCGCGACGAAGGGCCGGATAGCGCGGCATCGCCGCCTTCTCGCACAACAGCGAGCCTTCCCAGTCCCGCTCGCCGGACACCGCCAGCCGGCCCTCGGCCGGCCACCAGATCATCCAGCGGCCGAGCAGGCAGGCCTGCGCGCCGGCGGCGGCCAACACCCGCTGCTGCATCTCCAGCCGGCAGGGGTCGTAGAGGTCGTCGTCGTCCCACTGGCAGACATAATGGCCGGCCGCATGGTCGACGGCGATGTTGCGCAGTTCGCCCAGCGTCCCACCGCCCTGCCGGCCGGCCGCATCGACCCGGATCAGACGAACGTTCCGGCACCCGGCGGCGCGGATGGCGCGCTCCAGCGGATCGTCCTGCGGCAGCGCCGGGCTGTCGCAGACGATGACCAGTTCGCGGTTGGGATAGGTCTGGCGCGCGAAGCAGCCGATGGCAACCTCCAGCAGCGCCCTCCGCCCTTTGGTCACCATCAGGCAGGAGATCAGCGGCAGCCCCTCCGCCTTCGCCACGGAGCCAGAAGCGGAGGAGCGGGCCCTCTCCGGCCGGCCGTCGGTCACCACCGCCGCGACCTGCCGGGGCAGGCCGGCGCCGGGTCCGGCAGCGCGCCCGGCATCGCCGCGGAACCAGGTGCCCTCCCAGTAATGGACGGCATAGGCCCGGCGGGTCGCCTGTTCCCAGAAAATGGGATCGAACAGGCGGCCGGTCCAACAGTCCTCCTTGGTCACGGGGTAGAGCAGGTCCGGCGGCAGCACCGTCACCGCGGCAGCACCTTCCCGGTCATAGGACGCATGGGCGCGGGTCAGTAGGAAGGGGCCGGTGGCGTCCAGCACGTCGGCGCTGGACCGCGCCTCGACCAGCCGGTCCAGCAGATGGTCCCAGAAGGGATGGCCGGGCACCGACGCCAGGAAGGACGGGCACAGGATGCGGGGAAGCCCGCGCTCCACCGCCTTCGCCAGCCTGCCATGCTCCTCCGGCTCCAGCCCGACGACGAAGCTCCGGCCCTCCAGCAACCCGTCGATCGGGCGCAGGCATTCGAAATCGAGGTCGGCATAGACCCCGCCGAACCGGCGCAGGATCAGGTAGCGCGCCAGATCGATCCGCGCGATGGGATCGGCATAGCCGTGGAAGACCGGCAGCAGCGCCGGATGCTCCTCCGCGATGAAGCGCCCGATGTCCTCGTCGGTCCAGAACAGGTACTCGAATCCGGGATTGCGCTCGATCCAGCTGCGCTGCAGCGCCTGGAATTCCGGCGGAACGTCACGTGTCTTCCAGGTCTGGTGGATCAGGCGCGGGATCGGGGAACGGGAGTCGGTGCGCATGCTTCTTGATGAAAATGGAACACGAACCGATACGCATTTTGCCGAAGCAGCTCAATGCGAATGGATGATCGGAATCATTCTGTCGCAATTTGTTTAATCTGACACACGCCATTAGAGAACAACACTCCTATTCTTTCTACAAAATCCCTTCTCATTCCCCCAGACATCGCCTCACAACTGGAAAATTTTCATCAAAGCATGTTGAAATTATCAACCACGCCTAGGGAATGCACCGTCACGTTATGATATTAGCTAAGTTGACTAAGACGAGGTCGACGTCTATGATTCTTGAGAAAAATGGAGGGGCTGGATGCGGCAGGTCACCATTCATGCGGCCAAGACCAACCTGTCCAAGCTGATCGAGGCGGCACTGCGCGGCGAAGAGGTCGTCATTGCCAAGGGAAGCAAGCCCGTCGTGCGGCTGGTCCCGGTTTCCCGCGGGGCATTCACCATCGGCCTGCTGAAGGGCAAGCTCGGCACCGGGCCGGACTTCTTCGAACCGATGGACGATGCCGATCTCGACGGCTGGGAAGGGGAGGCCTCCGGGGCTCCATGACGGCGGTCCTCCTCGACACCCATGCCTGGGCCTGGAGCCTGTCCGGCGATGCCCGCTTGTCGAAGCCGGCGGTCGCCGCCATCGCCGCGGCAGACATGGTCCTGGTCAGCCCGATCACCTTCTTTGAAATCGCCCAGAAGGTCCGGCTCGGCAAATGGCCGGAGATGGCGCCCTTCGTGGAACGGCTGGATGCCCTGCTGACCGACCAAGGCGGGCTTGTGGCCGGCTTCGATCCTGCGGTCTGCCTGATCGCCGGCATGATGGACTGGACCCACCGTGATCCTTTTGACCGTCTGTTGGCGGCCACGGCGATGCATTACAAGCTGCCGCTGGTCTCCGCCGACGCGGTCTTCGACGGCATCGTCACGCGGCTGTGGTGATCGCCCCCATCACGGAACAGGCCATTCCATGCCCGGACACCGCCCTTACCGCCTGCATCGCCCCTGGACCGTGCTGGGCAGCCGCGAGCTGCTCGACGCCGATCCCTTCCTGAAGGTGCGGGTGGAGACGGTGGAGCTGCCGGACGGCCGGCGGATCGACGACTATTACCAGTTCGACCAGCCCTCCTTCGCCTGCATCTTCGCCGAGATGGCGGACGGGCGGATCGTCACCTACCGCCAATACCGCCACGGCCCGCGCAAGGTCGGTCTGGTCTTTCCCGGCGGCCACCTGTCCCCCGGCGAGGAACCGCTGGCCGCAGCCAAGCGCGAGCTGATGGAGGAGACCGGGATGGAGGCGGAGCGCTGGACCGACCTCGGCGCCTACATCGTCAACGCCAACCAGGGCGGGGCTTGGTCGCACATGTTCCACGCCACCGGTTGCCGCCGCGTCGCCGAGCCGATCGTCGACGACCTGGAGGACACCGAGATCCTGCACCTGACAAGGGCGGAGCTGCTGGAGGCCATCGGCCGCGGCGAGATGCACCTGCTGACCCAGATCGCGCTGGTCAGCATGGTCTGGCAGGCCGACATCGCGCGGGTGCTGTCCCGTCCCCACTCCCCAGACACAGCCGGTTGAGGAAAAGCCCGATGACCCGCTTCGCCCTGTTCCCCCCGATGGCCGCCCTTCTGCTGACCGGCGCCCTTGCACTCCTAGCCGCACTCCCGGCCGCCGCCGAGCCGATGAAGGGCCGCTACGAGCTGCGCTGTCAGGACCCGCAGACCCGGCAGTGATCACTCCGCCGGCTAAAGCGCGGCAGCTTCTCGGACAAGCTACGCGGCAACCCGCCCGCTTGGCGTCCGAAGGCCCGATCCAGGCCTGAATTTGTTGTGCCCGAAGGCCCGGAACTCGATGACGGACGCGGCCGCCACGTCGCGGTTTTCGACCAGACCGCAGTCCGGGCACCGGTGCACGCGATCGGCCAGGGTCTTTTCGACCTTGGCACCGCAGCACGGGCACTCTTGCGATGTGCCGCGCGGATCGACGGCGACCACCAGCTTACCGGCTCTCTCGGCCTTGTAAGCGATCAGCGCCATCAACAGGCCCCACGCAGCGTCCAACACGTCCTTGGCCAGCATCGAGCGGGCCAGGCCTTGAATGGTGAGGTCTTCGACCGCGATGCGGTCGTAGCGGGCGACGATGTCCGCCGCCAGCTTGTGCAGGTGATCGGCGCGGCGGTTGGCGGTCTTGCGGCTGTAAGCCGCCAGACGCGCCGTCGCCTTCTTCCGGCGTTTGCTCCGTAGATTCGGTTTGCGGCTGCGAGACACCGCCCGCTGGCGCTTGCGCAGCCCCTTGGCGGCCTTCTTAGTCCAGTTCGGCCGCTCGACCAGAGCGCCGTCCGACAGCGCCACCAGCGCCGACAGTCCGGCGTCGAGGCCGACGGTGACCGGCCCGGTCACCGAGTGCTCCACCGGCGCATCGAGCTGGAACACGACAGACCACTTGCCGGCCTGACGGGTGATGACGGCCGCGCCGCACGCCGCCCCCGGCGGCCAGTCGCGGTGCCATTTGACCTTCACCAAGCCTGGAATCCCGACGATCGACAACCGCCGCCCCGGCTTCATCGTCAGGCCATCACCAAAGCGGAAGTCGGCCGCGTGAAAGCGGGCGGACGCCTTGAAGCGCGGAAAGCCAGCCTTGGCGCTACGCTTCACACGACCGAAGAAGGCATTGAAGGTCTTGGTGAGCCGGCGCAGCACCTGCTGCTCGGCTGAGAACGAATAGTTGCCGAGTTCCGGCACCTCGGTGCGCAGCAGCTTGAGTTCGTCGGCCTGGGCCTTGTAGGTCAGTGAAACGCCCTGCCGGCGATAGGCCTCGATGCGCTGTTGAAGCCCGGCGTTGTAGAGCTGGCAGAACCAATACAGCATCTCGTCGAGCGCTTCGCGCTGACGCCGGTTCGGGTGGATGCGGTATTTGTAGCTGAGAAGCATAATCGCCATACTGTTCGGTGTTTGTTCTGATATATGTCCGCCCGAGCGCTCCGCAAGTTTGCGGGCCAAATTCTCCGGCCGGCTAAAGCGGGCAGTCCCCTTCGGCGTCCATGATGGGAGCCGACCGTCAAACTGTAACATCCCCGCTGTAGCTTCCCGACGCTCGCCAAGACCAAGGCGGCGCCGAACGGGCTTCAATGGCCGATGGCGCCGCTCATGCCAGCCGCTTGCCCTGATGAGGGTTCGGGAGACACCAGCCATGACCAACTTGCCCGTCCAGCTGCCTGAAACGTCGCGCCGTTCGGTGCTCCGCGCCCTTGCCGGGCTGCCGCTGCTGCCGGTCGCCGGCATCGGCGCCGGCGAGCTGCTGTTCGCCTCGGGCGCCGAGGCAGCATCCGCCAAGGGCGCGCCGGTCGCCGTCGAGTTCGTCGGCATGGCCGCCCCCACCACCGCCGCCGCGCAGGCCAAGACCACGGTCGAGTCCAGCATGGTCGTGACCTGGGCCGACGGCTCCAAGCAGAGCTTCGCGCTCGGCTACCAGCCGCTGTTCATCACCGGCGATATGGTGCCGGACGGCAAGGGCGGCACGATCCTGGCCGGCGGCTATACCGACATCAACGGCAAGCCGATCCTCGATCAGTCGATGGCAACCCCGGCGCCGTTCTTCTCCGACTGCCCGGACGGCTGCAACCTGCTGGCCCCGATCCCCGGCGCCAAGGTGGCGGGCGTGACCGGCAACACCCTGTTCGCCGTCGTCCAGTTCGAATACGCCACCCGCGATTCCAAGGACGCCTCGATGTACGGCAAGCTGCCGTCGCCGATCGCCGTCCTGACGCTGGACCAGAACAAGGAGACCGGCGCGCTGAATCTGGTGCAGTACCACAACGTCGACACCAGCCCGGCGCACGGCCTGTGGATCACCTGCGGCGCCAGCCTGTCGCCCTGGAACACCCACCTGTCGAGCGAGGAGTACGAGCCGGACGCGGCGGCGCTGGACGACCAGTTCCGTGCCTACAGCAAGAACCTGTTCGGCGACGAGACCAAGGCCAACCCCTATCATTACGGCCACCTGCCGGAAGTGACGGTGAACGCCGACGGCACCGGCAGCATCAAGAAGCACTATTGCCTGGGCCGCATCTCGCACGAGCTGGTGCAGGTGATGCCGGACGAGCGCACCGTGCTGATGGGCGACGACGCCACCAACGGCGGCCTGTTCATGTTCATCGCTGATCAGGCCAAGGACCTGTCCGCCGGCACCCTCTATGCCGCGAAGATGGAGCAGGAGGCCGGCAAGGACATCGACAAGGGCGGCGCCTTTGCGCTGAAGTGGGTCAAGCTGGGCCACGCCACCAGCGCCGAGATCGAGAAGCTGGCCGACAGCCTGAAGGCCGCCGACATCGTCGAGGTGAAGAAGGAGGATCCGAAGGACCCGTCCTTCACCGCCATCCCCTTCAACGGCAAGACCCAGTGGGTCAAGTTCAAGCCGGGCATGGAGAAGGCCGCCGCCTTCCTGGAGACCCACCGCTACGCCCCCACCGTCGGCGCCACCCTGGCCCTGACCAAGCTGGAAGGCGTCACCGTCAACGCCAAGGACAAGACCGCCTACATGGCCGTGTCCTACATCTACAAGACGATGAGCGACGGCAAGAGCGGCATCAAGGTCGACAAGATCAACGCCGGCGCCGTCTATCAGCTGCCGATGAAGAGCGGCCAGACCGACATGGCTGGATCCGCCATCGCCAGCGACTGGGTGCCGGTGCATTTCAGCGCCGTCCCGGCTCTGGTCGGCCGCGACCTGGCCACGCCGGACGCGCTGGGCAACACCGCCGACGCCGACCTGATCGCCAACCCCGACAACCTGAAATTCTCCGAAAAGCTGCGCACGCTGTTCATCGGCGAGGACAGCGGCAACCACGTCAACAACTTCCTGTGGGCCTACAACGTCGAGACCAAGACGCTGGCCCGCATCCTGTCCTGCCCGGCCGGTGCGGAGTCGACCGGCCTGCAGGCGGTCGACGACGTCAACGGCTTCTCCTATGTCATGAGCAACTTCCAGCATCCCGGCGACTGGGAGAAGGGGCTGCACGACAAGGTGAAGGACAGCCTCGCCGGGCTGATCGACGACGCCTACCGCAACCGCCGCAGCGGCGGTGTCGGCTACATCCACGGGCTGCCGCAGGCTGTCTGATCGTGACGGGCCAACGGGGCGGCCTTTGGTCGCCCCGAACGATTTTATCGGTTATGCCCTCTATTTTGAAACACAATCCTTGATTCGCTTACAAAAGCTTTCTGGATTATGCTCGCACGCTTCCGATCATCTCCCATCCAAGGGGGCGGCGATGTCCTATGATTTCGAGCGCGAGCGGTATGAGCGGCGGCGCCGCCGGGTTCGCGAAGCCCGGCGGGAGTATGAGGAGGCCATGGAAGCGGCGGTCCAAGTCCCTCCGGTGCTCAGCGACACACTGGTCCGATGGAATGCCGCCTTCACGGACGCCTTGCGGCTTTGGGACCAGAGCCATGACTGGCGCCTCTACCGCTCATGACGATAAGGCCCCGGGACTTTCCGGGGCCTTTTTTCCGGCCGGCTTCCGGAGCCGGATCCTCATCGAAAGAAGTAACCCTACCGCAAAATCACCCCATCGGGTTTTTCTTGGAAGTGGTAATCATCAATCGACCTGAAACCAATCGGTGATCTTAACATCTCGTTAACTGGCCGGATGGCTCAATAAGCTCATCAGAACGGGCAGAAGCCTCCGCCACGAATACAGGGATCGCCACCATGTCCAAGACCGATTGCGCCGCCAACGTCTTCATCTCTGCTTCCCTGCACCTGGATGTGGTCGACGAATTCATCGCGATCACCCAGTCGAAGCTGGACGGCGCCACCAGCGATTTCACCCGCGACAGCCTGACCGACCTGCTCTCCGGCCTGACCGAGCAGCGCGAGACCTACCGCACCGTGCTCGCGGCCGTTCAGCCCGCCAACGCGCTCGCCGCCTGATCCGACTGCTCCAGTCCGCTCCCTCTGCGCCGCCCCCTCCTCCGCGAAAGACCGCCATCATGACCGCCCCCATCGCCGCCCCGATCGCCAAGGACGTCCTCGCCTCCGCCACCCTGCATCTGGACGTGCTGGAGGAGTTCATCGCCGTCGTCCGCCGCCGGATGGCGTCGGCTACCGACAGCTTCGCCCGCGACAGCCTGAACGACCTGCTGCTGAGCCTGACCGAACAGCGTGACAGCTATCAGGCCTTCCTGCCGCTGGCCGCCGCCGAGCCGGTGTGAGGGCTTAGAACGCCTTCAGCTTCTTCCAGGCGAACACCACCATGCGGGCCAAGAGCCAGCCGTGGGTGAATCGGGAGATCTGCGTCTCGCCATAGCTGCGGTCGGCGTAGCGCACCGGCACCTCGACGATCTTCAGGTTCTGCTTGGCGGCGCCGAAGATCAGGTCGAAGTCGCCGAAGGGATCGAAATCGCCGAAGTAATGGCGGTTGGCGACGATGGTCTCGTAATCCTCGCGCCACAGCACCTTGGTGCCGCACAGCGTGTCGGTGAAGCGCTGGTTCAGCAGGAAGGAGAAGATGCGCGCGAAGGCCCGGTTGGCCAGGAAGTTCAGAAAGCGCATCGCCTCCGGCGCCATCGGGTAGACCAGCCGCGTGCCGTTCACGAACTCGCCGCGCCCCGACACCATCGCCTGATAGAATTTCCCCATCGTCTCCGGCGGCACCGTCAGGTCGGCGTCGAGGATGATCAGGATGTCGCCGCGCGCAACGGCGAAGCCGGCGCGCACCGCGTCGCCCTTGCCCTTGCCGGGCTGCTTCATGACCTTGATGTCCCAGTCGGGATAGGCGTCGCGGACGCGCAGGCACTCCTCGTAGGTGTTGTCCTGGCTGTTGCCCTCGACATAGATCACCTCGATGTCGGGGGCGAAGCGGGGCAGGCGGCGGATGGCGTTCTCGATGTTGCCGCGCTCGTTGCGGCAGGGGATCAGCACGGTGACCGAGGCCGGCTTGCCGTCCACCGTCACCGCCTCGACGGTGGGCTGCGGCCGGGCGACGACATAGTTGCGCACGCACAGCCGGCGGATGCCCGGCAGGGGCGCCACGTAGCGGTTGACCAGCGTGCCCAGCCCGAACAGCCGCTTCGGGATCAGCTGGCGCCATTCGCGGCGCACCGGCTCCCAGCCGGCCAGATCCAGCAGGTTGACGATGTCGCTGGTCGACAGCCAGTTCTGCTGGCCCTGCGGCATGCGCATCCCGAGATTCTCCGCCGCCCACAGGATCGGCTCCCAGACGCGGGAGTGATAGCTGACGATGATGCGGGTCTTGGGATTGGCGACCCGGCGCAGCAGACGCAGCGTCTCCTCGATGTCGTCGAGGAAACCGATGGTGCCCGACAGCAGGATGTGGCTGAACGGTCCCTCGATGGCGTCGATGGTCGCCGGATCCTCGGCGTCGGCGGCGATCAGCTCCAACTGCGGATGGCGCGCCTTGGCCACGGCGATGGTCGCCGGGCTGAGGTCGATGCCGACGCCGCGCGACGGCTTGAGATCCGCCAGCGTGTCGCCGACGCCGCAGCCGATCTCCAGCACCGTCGCCCCTTCCGGAATCAGGAAGCGCAGATAGGCGCGGTCGGCGTCATGGAAGGCGCGGTTGCGCTCGGCCCAGCGGTCGCGCAGGGGGGCCATGGCGTCGAACAGCGACCGGATGCGCTGCTGGCGCGGGGAGAGGCCGCGCGTCCCGGCGGCCGCGGGGGCAACGGGGGCAGACGTGTCCGGCGTGGCGGCATCCATGGAAGCGCTCCGGGAAAGCGTCGGGGTCGGCTGGTCGGTCATCGGGAGAAATCCGTGGGAAAGGCGTCGGGTCCGCCATGAGACGTCGGGACAGCCGTCCGGGCGGCGGTCTCGTTGCGCAGCAGCAGCCAGAACAGGCCGCCGGGCAGCGACAGGACGGCGATCGACAGCCCGATCAGCAGCGAGACCAGAAGGGCCGCGTCGGCGTCGAAGCCGAGCAGCGCGAAACCGGCGACCATCGCCCCCTCGCGCACGCCCCAGCCGCCGAGCGAGACGGGCAAGGCGGCGGCGACGATGGCGGCCGGCACGATGGCCAGCCCATCCAGCCAGCCGAGCGGCAGGCCGACCGAGCGGGCGAACAGGATGGTGGCGGTGATGGTGGCGAGATGGACGCCGATGCTGTGGCCCAGCGCCGCCCAGGCGGCCGGGTTGCCGGCCATGGCGCGCAGCTGCGCCACCGCCCCCCAGACGGTCCGCCCCAGGGCGCCGTCGCGCAGCCGCTTCGGGATCGGCAGCCGGTCGCGCGGGATGCGCCCGGCGAGCAGCAGCAGCCCCATGGCGACGGCCAGGACCAGCGCCCCGGCCAGCACGGTGCCGGCGACGGCGGGCGGCGCCACCGCGGCCAGATGCGGCAACCCGACCAGCCCGATCAGAACCACGCCCAGCAGCGCCATCAGCCGGTCGACCAGCAGGGCCAGCATCACCGGCCCGGCCGGGTGGCCGAGCCGCCAGGTGAACCAGCCGCGCAGCAGGTCGGCCCCGACCGATCCCGGCAGGATCTGGCCGACGAAACCGCTGGCCATCTGCAGGCGGAAGGCGGTCCAGCGGGTCAGGGAGAAGCCGGCGGCGCGGCCGACCGCCCGCCACCGCTGCGAGGCGAAGGGCAGGGTCAGCGCCTTCACGGCGAAGCCGGCGGCGAACAGCCACGGATCGGCGGCCGACAGGCGCGCGGCGATGCCGGCCCAGTCGGCCCCGGCGGCGAGCGCGCCCAGCACCACGACCGTCACCGCCAGCTTGACCAGCAGCGGCCACCGCCGTCCGGACGGCTTCCCCGGACCGGCCTTGTTCGGACCGGGGCCGGAGTCGGAACCGGGCTTCGCCGATTGGACGAAGGGGGTGTCGAGAAGAGCCTGGGCCATCATCCCCGCATGGAAATCCGGGTGCCGCGGGACAGCGGCGCCGAACGGGCCGTTGTAACGGCTCACGCTTGGCTTGTCACCCGGGCAGGCGGGAGAGGGGCAGGCGGGAGAGGGCGGGGGCAGAGAGCCGGCGCCTCACCCCATCCCGGCGGCGGCCAGCATGCCGCTGTCGGGAACCATCGCCGCCGCACGGTGTGCGGAGGCGGGGCTCAGCGCCCGGCCCTCCTGCCTGCCGAAGACGATGTAGTGCCGCATCGCCGCCGTCAGGTCGCCGCCGGTCGCCGCCACCACGTCGGCGTTCGCCGCCAGATAGGCCGACGCATTGAAACCGGTCGTCCGCCCTTCGGTCCGCCCATTGCTCAGGTAATGCAACTCGGCCCGGGTGGTGTCGGTACCGAAGGCGGCGGCAAGGTCGCTGTTGGCGGCCAGATAGGCTGTGGGATTGAAGGTGACCGTCCGCCCCTCCGCCCGGCCATTGGTGATGTAATGGATCTCGGCGCTCGTCCGATCGGTGCCGAAGGCGGCGGCAAGGTCGCCGTAGGAGGCGAGATAGGCCAGCGGATCGAAGCTCACCGCCCGGCCCTCCGCCCGGCCCATGGTGATGTAATGGATCTCGGCGCTCGTCCGGTCGGTCCCGAAAGCGGCGGCGAGGTCGCCGTAGGAGGCGAGATAGGCCAGCGGATCGAAGCTCACCGCCCGGCCCTCCGCCCGGCCCATGGTGATGTAATGCGCCGCACCGGCATCGCCGTTGGTGCCGAAGGCGTTGGCGAGATCGCCGTAGGAGGCGACGTAGGCCAGCGGGTCGAAGGTCACCGTCCGCCCCTCCGCCCGGCCCATGGCGGCGTAATGCGCCGCGCCGGCGGCGGCGTCGGTGCCGAAGGCCGCCGACAGGTCGCCGTAGGAGGCGATGTAGGCCAGCGGCGAAAAGGCCTGCCCGGACGAGGCCGTAGACGTGCCGGTCGCCGGGGTGGTCCCGCTTCCCGATCCGCCTCCACCCGCGCCGGGGCTGGGGATTCCCGGCACCGTCAGCGGGGCGGACCCCATCCGCGCCCAGTCCAGGTCATGGATTCCCAATCCTGCCGCGGCCCCGCTGCCGAGCCGGAAGTCACCGGCCGCCGGGTTGGCGAACAGCCCCGACGACACCGTGTCGCCGCCGGTCAGCCCGCGCACGCCCTGCAGCAGGTTGTTGGTGACGGTGTAGGAACCGGGGGTCCAGAACTCCCAGTAATCCACGCCCGTGGCGGAGGAGATGACGTTGCCGGTGACGCTGTTGTTGGCGAGCAGCCCGATAGTCCCGGCACTCGGCACCCATTCCAGCCGGATGAAGCGTTCGCGCGGGTTGGACAGGGTGGCGAAGTTGTTGGTGACGCTGTTGGAATCGCCGCCATGGATGAAGACGCTGGCCCAGCCGGTGTTCTGGATGAAGTTGTCCCGGACGGCGACGCCGTTGGCCATGTCGTCCAGATAGATGCCGAAGCTCTTCTGGCGGTCGAGCCAGCCCGACCCGTCGGTCGCCAGCCCGCCGACGTTGCGGATGTCGTTGCCGCGGATGGTCGTGCGGGTGTCGACGTTGGAGCGGCCCAGCATCTCGATGGCGCCGCCGTCGGCGGTCTCGGTCATCGTGTTGTAGATGCGGTTGTATTCCACCACCGTGTCGGTGTTGACGGTGGCGCCGTCCCAGTTCTTGATCGAGATGCCGTAGCGCGGGCTGTTGCGGATGTCGTTGCCGGAGATCAGCGTGCCGCTGGTGCCGTAGAGCTGGATGCCGGCGACGTCCTTCAGCACCTCGCCGATGCCGTCGATGCTGTTGGCGCTGATGCGGTTGCCGTTGCTGCCGTAGGCGACCTTGATGCCGCCGGCCCCCAGATGCTCCATCCGGTTGGCCTCGATCACGTTGCCGGACGATCCGGTCAGCGTCATCGCCGTGCCGGCATCGACGAAGCGGTTGCCGGCGATGCTGTTGGCGGGCGCATTGGTCAGCGTCAGGGCCGAGCCGTCCCAGGTGGTGTCGGCGAAGGTCAGCCCCTGCAGGGTGACGCCGCTCGCCCCGTTCAGCGCCACGAGCGTGCCCAGCCGCGCCACCACCGCGCCCTGGGCCAGCAGGGTGCCGGGGTCCTGCGGCTTCACCACCAGCCGGCCGGTCTCGGCCTGCCAGGCGAATTCGCCGGCGTCGCGGATGAAGGCGTCGTCGTTCAGCAGGCGATAGGTGCCGCCGCTGCGCAGGGCGTATTTCACCCCTTGCGTAAAGTTGACGGTCCGGCTGCCGGCATCGACGGAGGCGACGCCGACGATGTTGTCGGACAGCCGTTCGGTGTCGAAGGTCTGGACCATCATGCCGGGCTGGACGCCTGCGGCCAGCACCGCCGCCATCGCCCCGTCGCCGGCCCCGACGCGCAGGCTGGTCTTGCTGGCGCCGCCGGCCGCCGCCTCCAGCACCGACCAGCCGGATTTGGCGTCGCCGGCGTTCCAGTCGCCGGTCTGCGCCACCTTCTGCCGCACCCCGCCGATGAAGAGGTCGAGGCCGGTGGTGGAGGTCGGCGCGGCATAGAGCCCGCCGCCGATGGCGGTGAAGCCGCCGACCCGTTCGCCGCCGCTGAACACCGGCGTCTCGCCCGGATAGGCCATGATGCGCACGCCGTTGTCGGCCCCGGTCAGCGTGACCGTGCGCGCCATGGCATAGGTGCCGCCGCGCACATAGGTGTCGCGGATGCCGGTCGCCCGCATCGCGCTCTGCGCGCGTTCCAGCGTGGCGAAGGGACCGTCGGTGCCGTCGGCATTGGGTGCCGCCAAACGCCCCGACCAGGAATCGTTGCCGTTGGTCGCGACGTAGAAAGCCTGCTGCGTGTCTGTCATTGCCGGATTGCCTTGCCGATACCGGGCAATCACACAGCAGAAATACTTAATAAGGAGGTAGACTCATCCTTTCGGATGTACACTTTCGTGAGGCGTGTCCGTGTTCATTTCGTGACAAATGCCGGAGCCAGGACAGTTGTCACTTGCCCATTCCTGCGCGTTGTCTTCAACGCCTGCCGCTCAACCAGGTCAGCGCAGCTCGACCCGCCGTTCCTCCCGCAGCACCGTCTCGTCGCCATGGCGCAGCGTCACCGTCACCCGGTAGGGACCGGGCGGCCAGGAGCCGGCGGCCTGCTTCTTCACCTCGGTGCCGAAGAACAGCACGGCCAGCGGACGCGGCACCGCGCCCTCGTTGCGGGACAGGCGGCGGCCGTCGGGCCCGGTCACCTCCAGCGTCACCCGGTCGCCCTTCCGCCCGCCCATCAGCTCCGCCCACACCCCCAGCGTCGGCGCATTTGCCGGCAGGGGCTTGCCGCCATAGCCGCCGTCCCGCGCCACCTCCGCCTTCGGCGCCTCGGGCGCCAGCCCGGCGCCGAGCAGGGCGCTCGGCCGGTAGGCGAGTTTCCGGCGCGCCGTGTCGCTCCACAGCGTGCCCGCCGGCATCGGAGCGTCCTCATGGTCGGCAGCACCCTGGTCAACGGCACAGGACGGCGCCTCGCCGGTTCCCGCCTCCTTGCCGGTATAGGGGTCGAGGGTATGGCCGTCGTGGCGGATGCCGAAATCGACATGGGGAAATTCTGTGTTGCCGGACAGCCCGACCTCGGCCAGCGGCGTGCCCGCCTCCACCCGGTCGCCCGGCCTGACGGCGATGCTGCCGCGCTTCAGGTGGCTGTACTGGGTCTCCCAGCCGTTGCCGTGATCGACCACCACCGCGTTGCCGGCCTCCCGCCCGGCCGGCGCGCCGCCGCTCTGCCGGATGCTGACATCCTCCATGCCGTCGCGCACGCGGGCGACCGTGCCGGGGGCCGCGGCCACCACCGCCACCCCGCGCCGCATCGCCTCCAGGTCGGGCAGCCGGAAATCGGTCCCCTTGTGCCCGTCATAGGTCAGCCGCCCGCAGGCGAAGTCCTGCATCCCCGGTCCCGGATCGGCATCGACATAGTTCTGGACGAAGCACTCCGCCCCGATCCGGCAGCGCACCGGCAATTCCAGCACCGGCGCGCCGGGGAGAAGGGCGGTGGGAGGGGCAGCGGGAGATTGGGCGGCTCCGGCAGACGGCAGGAACACCAGGGCGGCGAACCCCCAGCGATAATGGACCGGCACCCTCATCCACACCCCTCGCACAGCACTGCTCCGTCTTGCCTAACCATCCTTCTACAGGTGGGACGCCGGACGGGAAGGGCCAGACTTATGCTCCCTCATAGCAGCAAGTCTTCTCAACGTCGTTGGAAGAGGCATTGCGAAAAGCGATACTGCCGCTGCGCCACGGGAACCGCCTGCGTTGAGGACTATCCATGATCAGCCCGGCACGGATCATCCGCGATGGCGAGGCCGCCGACGAAGCCGCGGCGATCCAGGCATACGACGCCTACCGGGATGCCTCCCCCGAAACCTTCCCCGACGAGGTCGCGGCGCGGCTACTGGAGGGGGAGCATCCGGTCAAGGTGTTCCGCGACCACCGCGGCCTGACGCAGACCCAACTCGCCGAAGCCGCCGGCCTCAAGCAGTCCTACGTCTCGCAGATCGAGGCCGGGACGCGGAACGGTTCGGTGGACGCCCTGAAGCGCATCGCCGAGGCCCTGCGCGTGGAGTTGGACGACCTGACCTGATCCTTCCGCGACCCACCCTTATGCGACGACGCATAAGAGGTGGCGCGCCCCAAATCCGCCCTGTCCTTATCATCCGAAGGCCACACCACCAGCCGCCATACTCCGCCCCGCATCTTATCGACGGCAGCAGGACGGGGACCGACAGCATGGCGAACAGCACCTATACCGGCCGGGGCGAGACGGTCGTCGTCATCGACAGCGGCTGGTCGCCGACCTGGGAGACCGCCTCGCGCGTGGTCTATCAGCACGATTACGCCAACAACGACGCCGACGCGCGCAACCCCAACACCGACACCCATGGCGCCCTGGTGACCTCCAGCATCCTGTCGCAGGCGCCGGACCTCGGCATCATCGCGCTGAAGGTGATGCCGGACGGCGCCACCACCGCGTCGGGGTCGGCGATCGAACAGGCGCTGCAATGGGTCGTGGCCCATGCGTCGGACTACAACATCGTCGGCGTCAACCTGTCGCTGGCCGGCGGCTCCGCCACCTCGGAGACCACGACCATCCTGTCGGACGAGCTGGCCAGCCTCGCCGCCAAGCGGGTGCTGGTGTCGGCCGCCGCCGGCAATGCCGGGCAGAACGGGACGGCGACCGACGTGTCCTATTTCGCCGCCGACCACAACACGATCTGCGTCAGCGCGTCGGGGGGCGACGGCACCATGCCGGGCTGGGCCCAGCGCGTCCCGGGCATCACCGACCTCTGCGCCGACGGCACCGACATCCGGCTGACCGATCTGGCTGGGCGGACGCTGATGGGCAACGGCTCCTCCTTCGCCGCGCCGGCGGTGACCGCCGCGGTGGCGCTCGCCCAGCAGGAGGCGATCGCGCTGCGCGGCAGCGCCCTGACCCAGGACGAGTTCCTGTCGCTGGCGCACCAGACCGGGACGCCGATCGCCGGCACCGGCTACACCGACCTGAACACCCAGGCGCTGCTGACGAAGATCGGCCAGCTCTATGGCACGACGGCGACGCCGACGCTTCCCGGCACCCCCGCCACCACCACCGCCGCCATCCTGGTCAACGCCAAGGGCGCGGCGGCCGCCGGGGTCAACGCCCATTTCACCCTGCTGGTCGACGGCCATGCCGTCGGCGGCGCCACGGTGGGCACCGCGGCCAAGAACTACGCCTTCACCGCCACCGTGTCGGCCGACAGCGCCCACAAGGTGCAGGTCCAGTACGACAATGACGGCTTCGCCGGCGGCCAGGACCGCAACCTGTTCGTCGACAGCGTCAGCGTCAACGGCCACCGCTATGCCGCCACCGACGCAGCGGTGACCTACGACAAGGGCGCGCTCGACGGGCGCGACGTGGTCAAGGGCCAGAGCGGAATGTGGTGGAACGGCACGCTGGTGGTCGCCGCCGACAAGAGCCTGTTCGGTGCACACCCAGCGGCCCAGGCACAGGTGGCCGAGCTTCAGGCGAGCGACCTGCTGGGCCACGCCGTGTCGGCCAACGCGGCGTCGCACGGGACGGCCGAGGTCACGACGGCTTGGATGCCGGAAACCTTCCCGACCTTCGAGGACGCCGCCCACGGCCTGCACGCCTGGTACGACGCCCACGACATGGCTCATGGAGTGGCGGCGTAACGCGGCCCGAAGGGGGAGTGGGGGCTTGCCCCCACCCCGACCCTCCCCCGCTCCCCGCGGGGGAGGGGGAGAGGTCACCGCTCGTGCATCGCTTCCTGGGCGCTGCGCGAGAGGGGGGAGAGCAGGTAGTCGGCGATGCGGCGGCGGCCGGTCTTGATCTCGGCGCTGACCGTCATGCCCGGCTGCAGCCGCGTCTGCTTGCCGTCGACCTCCAGCGTGTCCTGATCCAGCGCGATGCGGGCTGCATAGACCGACCCGGCCTCCGGCGCCTTGGCGCCACCCTTGTCCGTCCCCTTGTCGGCCTGCTGCTGCTGTTGCACGGCGTCGCTGGACAGCGAGGCGACGCGGCCGGGGATCAGGCCGTATTTGGTGAAGGAGAAGGCCTCCACCTTCACCTCCGCCACCTGCCCGGTCTGGACGAAGCCGATGTCCTTGTTGGGGATGAAGGCCTCGACCTCCAGATGGCTGTCCTCCGGCACGATGACCATCAGCGGCTGGGCGGTGGTCACCACGCCGCCCACCGTGTGCACCGCCAGCTGCTGGACATAGCCGTCCACCGGGGCGGTCAGCCGCAGCAGATCGACCTGCTGCTCCGCCTTGGCCAGCTCCTGCTCCAGCGAGGCGGCCTTGCGCTCGGCCTCGGCGAGGTTGGTGTAAAGCTGGCGGCGGAACTCGGCCTCGGTCTGGCGGCGCTGCTCGGCGGTGGCGGCGATGGAGGCGTCGGCCTCCGTCAGCTTAATCTTCTGGACCAGAAGCTCCTGCTCCTGCCCGACCAGATCCTGCTGGAGCTGCAGATACTGGAAGCGGGACGAGGTGCCGCGCTTCGACAGGTCGTACAGCGCCTCGGCCCGCTCGCGGATCAGCGGCAGGGTGGCGTTCAGCTTGGCGATGGTCTGCACCACGGTGGCGCGGTCGGCCTCGCGCCGGGCCTGCTCGCGGTCGAGCGCCGCCAGCTTGGCGCGCTGCTCGGCGATCTGGCTGGCGAGAAGCTGGCTCTGCATCCGCGCCAGATCGGCCGACAGGCCGGCCGGGGCGGCGAACGTGGCGTCGGTCTTGCCGTTCACCACCTCCAGCGCCGCCCGCAGCCGCGCCGCCTCGGCTTGGGCTGCCGACAGGTCGGAGCGGATGCGGTCGCGATCGGCGGCGGCCTCGGTCGGGTCCAGCTCGATCAGGGTCTGGCCGGCCTTGACCAGCTGGCCGTCCTCCACGGCGATGGCGCGGACGACGCCGGTCTGCATCGGCTGGATGGTCTTGGTCCGGCCGCTCGGCACCACCCGGCCCTGCGCCACCGCCACCACGTCGACATGGCCGAACCATGCCCAGGCGCAAGCCGCGGTGAAGGCCAGCACGATGACCCCGGTGAAGATGCGCGCGGTGGGCGAGGGCGGCCGTTCCAGGATCTCCAGCGCGTCGGGCAGGAAATCCATCTCGTCGCGGCGGCGCTTTTGCCGCCGGGTCGGTGGGCGCGGGCCGCCGGGCGTGCCGGGCGCGTTGGCCGGCGGCCTGACGCCCGGAGTGGAGGTGGGAGGGGTGGGCGCGGAGGGAGTGGTCTTCACCGCGGCGGTCGTCTTGCTCATGGCGTTCATTCCCCCTCAGCCCGCGGCCCGCTGTTCGATCAGCCCGTCCGTCGGCGGCGGGTTCCCGCCCGACAGCTGCCCCATTTGGCCGCGGAACAGCGTCGCATAACGGCCGCCGCGGCGCAGCAGCTCGTCCGGCGCGCCGTCTTCGACGATGCGGCCGCGCTCGACGGTGATGATGCGGTCGGCGATGGCGACGGTGGACAGGCGGTGGGCGATGATCAGCACGGTGCGGCCGGCGCAGATGCGGCGCATGTTGGCCTGGATGATCCGCTCCGACTCATGGTCGAGCGCGCTGGTCGCCTCGTCGAAGATCAGGATGCGCGGGTTCGTGACCAGCGCGCGGGCGATGGCGATGCGCTGCCGCTGCCCGCCCGACAGGCTGGCGCCGCGCTCCCCCACCACGGTGTCGTAGCCGTCGGGCAGCTCGACGATGAAGTCGTGGGCACCGGCCAGCTTCGCCGCGCCGACGACGCGGGCCATGTCCATGGTCGGATCGGTCAGCGCGATGTTCTCGCGGATGGATCCAGAGAACAGGACGTTGTCCTGCAACACCACGCCGATCTGCCGGCGCAGCCACACCGCGTCGGCGGTGGACAGGTCGGTGCCGTCGACCATCACCCGCCCGCGCTCCGGCACATGGAAGCGCTGCAGCAGCTTGGCCAGTGTGCTCTTGCCCGAGCCGGACGTGCCGACGATGCCGACCACCTGTCCCGCCGGGACATGCAGCGACACGTCGCTCAGCGTCTCCGGCCCATCATGGCGGTAGCGGAAGGTGACGTGGTCGAAGGTCAGGTCGCCTTTGATCGCCGGCATGGCGGCGCGGCCGGCGCTCTGCAACGGCTCGGGCGCGGTGTTCAGGATGTCGCCGATGCGGTGCATCGACAGCCGCACCTGCTGGAAATCCTGCCACAGCTGGGCGATGCGCAGCACCGGCTGGACGACGCGGCCGGCGAACATGTTGAAGGCCACCAGCTCGCCCACCGTCAGGCTGCCCTCGATCACCAGCTTCGCCCCCAGCCACAGCACCAGCATTGTGGAGATCTTAGAGACGAACTGCACCGACTGGCTGGCGACGTTGTTCAGGTTTCCGGCGCGAAAACCCGCGCGGACATAGCCGGACAGCTGGTCCTCCCAGCGGCGCTGCATGCGCGGCTCGACCGCCATGGCCTTGACCGTCTCGATGCTCGACACCGTCTCGACCAGGAAGCTGTGGTTCTCGGCGCCGCGGGCGAACTTCTCGTCCAGCCGGCGGCGCAGGATCGGCGTCGCCACCAGACTGATGGCGATGTAGACGGGGAAGGACGCCGCGACGATCGCCGTCAGCATCGGGCTGTACAGCACCATCACGCCCAGGAAGACCACGGTGAACAGCAGATCCAGCACCAGCGTGATGGTGGAGCTGGTCATGAAGTTGCGGATCGTCTCCAGCTCGCGGACACGGGCGACGCTGTCGCCGACCCGGCGCGCCGCGAAATAGCCCATGGGGAGCGACAGCAGCCGCTGGTACAGCTTGGCTCCCAACTCCACGTCCAGCCGGTTGGCGGTGTGGGCGAAGGTGTAGGTGCGCAGGCCCCCCAGCACCGCCTCGAACAGGATGACCGCCAGCATGCCGGCCATCAGCACGTCGAGCGTGCCCAGGCTGCGATGGACCACCACCTTGTCGACCACCACCTGGAAGAACAGCGGCGTCACCAGCGCGAACAGCTGGATGAAGAAGGAAGCCAGCAGCACCTCGCCCAGGATGCCGCGGTATTTCCAGGCGACCGCCCCGAACCAGCGGGCGTCGAAGCGCGGCTGGCCCATGCCCAGCGTGCCCTTGCGCCCCAGGCAGATCAGCCGGCCGCTCCACAAGGGCTCGAACCCCTCGCGGTCGAGGATGCGGGTCTGGTTGGTCGCCGCGTCATGCACCAGCACGCGGTCGTTGCCGGCCTTGGCCAGCACCAGGAAGCCGCCGTCGGGACCGGGGACCAGCGCCGGCAGCGGCGTGCGCTCCAGCCGTTCCCACTTGGTCTTCACCACGCGGGCCTTGGCGCCCAGCCGGTGGGCTTGGCGGACCAGCCCGGTCAGGTCGGGGGATTCCCCGCCGCAGGCATGGCGCACGCCGTCATAGTCGGCCGGAATCCCCAGCATGCGCAGCGCCGACACCAGCCCGGCGATGCCGGGATCGAGACGGGGGCCGGGATTGGGTCCAGGGTTGGGACCGGTTTGGGCGCCAGGGGGAGGGGAGGAGGGGTCCCGCGCCGGATCGGCCGGCGATCCGTCTCGCATCTGTTCCATGAAGGCTTCCCGGTTCCGAAACTCTAAGGGGTGGCGCCGAACGGCTGCGGCCATTCGAAGGTGAGCATCGCCTTCCCCCACGGCCACCCGAACGATGGGGTACCCCGCATCGTCGCCGTTCAAAAGGGGGATGACCGAACGGTCTCCCAAGGCCCTCCGAGGCAACGCCGCATCGGCCCTCTTTCAGGGCGCCGCAGAGGTCCGCAACAGGAGCCTTCATGCGCTGCCGCTATCCGCGGAGCAATCTCGCGACACCCCGCAAGACTCTGGGAACCGCAAGCAGATCCTCTGCTTGCGGCTCTGGTGCCGTCTCCTTACGACCAGATGGACACAGGGGCTGCGAGGGCTGCTTTCGTGTGATACTCACTTGGCAGAACGACGTGAACTTTATCAGTGATATCAAGCGTGAAATCGGACTTACCATCGGCGTTGGTATCGATACTTCCGCCGAAGTGGAGGGTGTGATCGCCGATGCTCAGTTTGTCGAGCACCGCCCAGTAACCGCCGGCCATCGCCGGGCTCTGCTCGACGCCGGTCGGTCCAAGGGCGAAAGCGTCCGAACCGACAGTGTGCTCTTGTATCGTACCGATCGAGAAGAAATCGGTCTTCACATAGTTCCCGTCGAGGGCAACGGGGACGTTGTCCACTTCGAGAAACACACTCTGGACCCACCCCTTGATGGTGTCGATGGTGCTCTCGACGTCCTGGATCGTGGCGGGCGGCGTGGGGTTCGTCTTGTTCAGATCGGGAAGGGATTCCGCCCAGTTCAGTATTGGAACCAGAACGGTGTTGTTGGAGGGAATATAGATATCCTCCCGCGTCACGATTGCGTGTTGGGGATCATTCGATTCCGTGTTGCCGGCAGACCCGGCCAGGAAAAAGAGGTTGTGCCCGACGTCGCCCATGCCCGCAGCGGAACCGGAAAGATCCTCAAATGGATTGTTTCCACTCCCAGATGGCAATTGCGCAGCCCATTTCCACCAAGCTTCTGTAAGACCAGGAACAGAATATCCCCTGTAATGTTGACTGACGAATTCGTTTCCGGACCTCCCGTTTGACGAAGACATGTGACAACCTCCGGTCTGATATTGCCGTTGCGCTTTGGAAAAGCGCGACAGGAACATCATCGTCAGCCCAAACCCTTCGATTAACGCACGTTAACTCTCCACCGAATGAACGCCCCCTCGACCTTTTGTGGCCGCCGGAGGGAAAAAGAATAGGCACCGTCGGGAGGTTGGCCATCTGGCCACTGCGGCCGGATCGGCGGGAGCCGTTGACCCGTGTCATCTGCGTCCGGCATACGCTCCATCGCCCGTCCGGGCCGGTGGCTTTCCCCACCGGCTTTTCCTGGACCCGACGAGGTGCTTGGGAGTAGGCATGCAGCACAGCCGGACCGCCGGGACCGGTGCCGTTTTTCCCCTTCGCCGGAGACGCCCCGCCTTGTTGCCGATCTCCCAGCTGCTGCGCCTTCTATTCCTGCTGCTGACGCCCCTGTGGCTGTCGCTGGCGGTGGAGGGGCTGGGTCTGCAGGGGTCGATGCCGTCGCTGCTGTCCAACTGGCGCCGCTCCGCGGAAGTCAACACCACCCTGGCGCCGCCCACCGGCTGGCGGGAACGGGCCTATCTGGCCGCCAACCCCGACGTCGCCGCCGCCGTCCGCAACGGGCAGCTCTCCAGCGGCTATGCCCACTACGTCCGGCAGGGCCGCACCGAGGGCCGCCGCGGCGGTTTCGCGGAACAGGCCGGGGACGCGGCCAAGCCGGCTCCCGCGCAACCCGCCTCAGAGAAGCCGTCACAAGTCCAGCCGGCCCAACTCCAGCCTGTCGAGACCCAGCCGGCGGCACAGCCCGCCGCACCCTCCATCCCGGCCCCCCCGCTCCCGGCGGCGAAGCCCGAGCCACAGGATGGCGCGCCCGCCCTGCGGACGGAGCCGGCGGTGGAAATCCTGCGTCCCGGCGTCAAGCCGATCCCCGACGCGCCCACCCGCCCGACTGGTGCCCAAACCGCGGCGGCCTCCGCGACGCCCCGCCATGTCGAGCGCATCCGCACCGCCAACGGCGGCGACGGGCTGCGCGTCGTGCTCGACCTCGACCAGGACCCGCGCTTCGAGACGCCGGTGCGCCGCCCCGACGGCCGGCTGGAGGTGATGCTTCCCGGCACGCTGTGGCAGGCCGCCCCGTCCGGACGCCTGCCGGCGACGACGCTCGCCTACCGGGCGGAGCGGAGCGGCACCGGCACCCGCCTGCTGTTCAGCGACGAGGAGGGCGACGCCAAGGGGGATGCCGTCCGGCTGCTCGCCGTCTCAACCTTGGCCCCGGAGAAGGACCGCGGCCACCGGCTGCTGATCGACGTGGCGCTGCCCTCCATGGCGAAGGCCGAGCGCAAGGGCCGCTGAGGAAAGGCTGCTGAGAAAAGCCCGCTGACGGCCACCCGCCGCGGCGATTTCCCCGATTGTCTTCATGGTTGTCTCGGAGCCCCGGATCGGTTAGCTGTCTGACCGTTGTCAGTCGCACTGGCCGTAAGCGTTCCACGTCAATCAACGCACTCAACGATCCTCGCGGTCGGAGTGCGTTCGGATGTTCGGATGCCTGTCGACCGCGGACCAGTGTGGAGCACAGCCATGAGTCCCCAGCCGACACGCGCCCCGTCACGCGATCCATCGCAGGGCCGCCTGTTCATCCTGGCCGCCATCCTTTTCGTCTCCTATCTCTGCGTCGCCATCTCCCTTCCCGTCACGCCGCTGTTCGTGGCCGGAACCTTGGGATTGGGTAATTTTTGGGCGGGGCTGGGCGTCGGCAGCGCCTTTCTCGCCACCATCCTCACCCGCAGCTTCGCCGGCAATTTCGTCGACGGCGGCGGGGCCAAGCCGGCGGTGGCGCGCGGACTGGCGCTCTACATCGCCGGCGGGCTGGTCTCGCTCGCCGCCGGGGTGCTGACGCAGCTACCCTGGCCGGCCTTCTGCGTCCTTGTGCTGGGGCGCCTGCTGATCGGGCTGGGCGAAAGCCTCGTCGGGGTCGGCGTGATCGCCTGGGGGATCGGCATCGTCGGCCCGCAGCGGTCGGGCAAGGTGCTGGCCCTGGTCGGCGCGGCGCTCTACGGCGCCTTCGCGGCGGGCGGCCCGCTGGGTCTTCTGCTGCTCGACGCCTTCGGCTTCGCCGGCACCATGGCGGCCGGCACCCTGCTGCCGGCGCTGGGGCTGCTGGCGATCCGCCCGATGGCGGGGGTCGCGGCGCATCCGGGTGCGAAGCGTCCGCCCTTCCGTGCCGTGCTCGGCCGGATCTGGCTGCACGGCGCCGTCGTCAGCCTGCAGGGCATCGGCTTCGCCGCCATCGGCGCCTTCTTCTCGCTGCACTTCGTCCATGAATCCTGGCCCTTCGCCGGGCTCGGCCTGACCGCCTTCGGGGTCGGCTTCGTCCTGGTGCGCTTCGCCTTTGGCTATCTTCCCGACCGCATCGGCGGCCTGCTGGTGGCGATGGGATCGCTGGCGGTCGAGGTAGTCGGCCAGCTGCTGGTCTGGAGCGCCGGCGACCCCGCCCAGGCCCTGGCCGGCGCCTTCCTGACCGGGCTCGGCTGCTCCCTGGTCTTTCCCGCCATGGGCCGGGAGGTGGTGCATCTGGTGGAGCCGCATCTGCGGGCGACGGCACTCGGCGCCTTCGCGGCCTTCCAGGATCTGGCCTATGGCCTGACCGGCCCGGTGGCCGGGCTGCTCGCCGACCGGGCCGGCTATGGCAGCGTCTTCCTGCTGGGCGGCACGGCAGCCGCGGCCGGCTTCCTGACCGCCCTGTCCATGCGCCGGACCCGGATTGCAGCCGGAGACCGGCCGGTCCAATGAGAAAAGGGCGGCCCCAAGGCCGCCCTTTCCCATCTTCAAGCCCCAACCTCAGACCGGAAGCTCCGTCCTCTGTCGGGTGGACAGCCCGCCGTCGCCCGCCGCCAGCAGGCCCGACGCCGTGCCGGACGACGAGGTATCGTGGAAGCCGCCGTCGATCCCCAGCGTCTCCGATCCGGTCATCCCGGCCGCCAGCATGGTGACGGCGATGGGGGTCATGGCGGCGAAGGCGGGCATCGCCGCCGTTTCGGTGGAGGTGCTGCGCTTGATGTAGGCCAGTTCGACCGCGGCGTCGCTGGTGCCGAACTCCGTGGCGATCTCCGGATGGCTCGCCAGATAGGCCGCCGGGTCGAAGGCGGTCAGCGACCGGCCCTCGCTGTAGCCGAACTGGACATAGTGGATTTCCGCCGCCTGGACGTCGGGACCGAAGGCCTGGATCAGGTCCGGGTTGCTGGCGATGTAGCGCAGCGTGTCGAAGCCCTGGGCCGGGCGGCCTTCCGACCGGCCGAACTGGATGTAATGGCTGGCCGCGGCGTCGGGGCTGAGGCCATAGGCGAGGGCGACGTCCCGGTTGGCGGCCAGATAGTTGTAGCCGTCGAAGGTGACGCTGCGCCCCTCGGCGGAGCCATGCTCGATGAAATGGCGGGTACCGGCGTTGGCGTCGGTGCCGAAGGCAGCGCTCAGGTCCGGATAGGAGGCGATGTAGTCCAGCCCGTCGAAGTTGGGATGCCGCCCCTCGCTGTAGCCGAACTCGATGTAATGCCGGGCGGCGGCGTCGGTGTTGGTGCCGAAGGCCGCGATCAGGTCGGGGTAGGAGGCGGTGTAGGCCAGCGGGTCGAAGGTGATCGTCCGCCCCTCCGCCTGTCCATATTGCAGGTAATGCTGGGTCGCGGCCTCGGTGTTGGTGCCGAAGGCGGCGATCAGGTCGGGATAGGAGGCGATGTAGGCGAGCGCGTTGAAGCCGCCCGACTGCCCGCCGGCGGTCGGCGTCGAGGCGGGATCTGCGGGCGGAACGGGAGTCGGATCTGGAGTGGGAACCGGTGTCGGATCGGGGACGGGATCCGGAGTGGGGACCGGCGTCGGGCCCGGAGTGGGATCCGGCTGCGTGACGGGCGGAGGAGGGGGAGGGGGAGGGGGAGGCGAAACGGCGGCCTGAACGATGGTGACGCTGCCGCCGCTGCCGGCCTGGAGCTGGCTGGCCTCGAAGCTGCCGTTCAGGGTCACCGCCAGATCGCTGCCGACCCGCAGGGTGGTGGAGCCGGCGGCCGTCTCGACCTGCATGGCCGTCAGGTCGGCGCCCTCCATCACCAGCCGGTCGCCGATGCCGGCATCGGCGATGGTGACGGTCCCGGCGGTGCCGGCGGCGATGCGGATGATGTCGTCGCCGCCGTTGCCGGTGACGGTCGTCCCGGCCCCGACGGTCAGGTCGTCGGCCCCGGCGGTCCCGGTCAGGGCAATCCGGGCGAAGCCGGCGGCGCCGGACAGGTTCACGGAAGCGCCAGTCCCCGATGCCGTCACCGCGAGCGCATTGCCGTTGCCGGTCAGCGCCAGCCCGGCCAGCTGCGAGGCGGCGAGCGTCAGGGTGGCGCCGCTGCCGGTGACGTCGATCGCCTCGATGCCCGACAGCGCCATCGCCGACAGGTCGGCGCTGCCGACGATGTGCAACGTGTCGGATGCAGCGCCGCCGACGATGCTGTCGAAGCCGGCGGCCTGGGCGCCCGTCAGCGTGACGTCATGCCCCTTGCTGCCGGTCAGCTCCAATCGCTCCACCCCGGTCAGCGTCATCCCCGTCAGGTCGATGGTGGGGGAGGCGACGTCGGTGTAATATTCCAGGTCGTAGCCGTTGTAGCTGGTCAGATTGTCGGACCGGACCTCCAGCGTGTCGGTGCCCTCGCCGCCGTCGAAGCTGACGGTGCCGGCGTCATACTGGCTGACCACGATGTAGCGGTCGTTGCCGCCCTCGCCATAAAGCGTGTCGGCCTGGGTCTGGGCATAGCTGCCCGAGCTGACGATGCCGGCCAGGATGGTGTCGTCGCCGTCGCCGCCATGGATGGTGT
>NZ_LGQU01000101.1:0-32384 GCF_003115935.1 Azospirillum sp. TSH20 | reverse complement strand
GGCGGATCGCCAGCGTGCCGACCGAGGTGCTGCGCGGGTCCGAGGTCGCCGGGAACGGGCCGCCATGCACCATCGCGTGGCAGACCTCCACCCCCGTAGGCCAGCCGTTCGCCAGGATGCGGCCAGCCTTTCGCTCCAGCGTCGGGATCAGACCCGCCACCGCGCCCTTGTCCTCCGCATCCATCTGCAAGGTCGCCGTCAGCTGACCCTCCAGCTTTTCCGCCACCGCCTTCATCGCCGCCACGTCCTTACAGCGGATCAGCAGCGAGGCGGCGCCGAACACCTCCTCCTGCAACTCGGTGTCGGCGAGGAAGGCGTCGGCCGTGGTGCTGAAGAAGGCGGCCTGCGCCTGGTTCGGCCCGCTGCAGGCCAGCCCGCGCGCCAGAGCCGTCACCTCGCCGCTGCCGGCCAGCTTGGCGACGCCGGCGTCATAGGCGGCGTGGATGCCCGGCGTCAGCATGGTCGAGGCCGGGCTGCCGCCGAGAGCCGCAACCGCAGCATCGACGAAGCGGTCGAGGTCCGACCCTTCGACGCTCAGCAGGATGCCGGGGTTGGTGCAGAACTGCCCGGCGCCCATGGTCAGCGAGGCGACGAACGCCTTGCCCAGAGCCTCGGCCCGTGACGCCAGCGCCGCCGGCATCAGGAAGACCGGGTTGATGCTGCTCATCTCGGCATAGACGGGGATTGGCTCCGGCCGCCTGGACGCCACCTCCATCAGCGCCAGCCCGCCGCGGCGCGAGCCGGTGAAGCCGACCGCCTTGATCCGCGGGTCGGCGACCAGCGCCGTGCCGATCTCGTTGCCGGTGCCGAACAGCAGGGAGAAGACGCCCTCATGCAGGCCGCAGGAGGCGACCGCCGCCTGGATGGCGCGGCCGACCAGCTCCGACGTGCCGGGATGGGCGCCATGGCCCTTCACCACCACCGGGCAGCCGGCGGCGAAGGCCGAGGCCGTGTCGCCACCGGCCACCGAGAAGGCGAGCGGGAAGTTGGACGCGCCGAACACCGCGACCGGCCCCAGCGCGATGTGGCGCTGGCGGATGTCGGATCGGGGCAGCGGCGTGCGCGCCGGCAGGGCCGGGTCGATGCGGGCCTCGATCCAGCTGCCCTCGCGGACGACCTGGGCGAACAGGCGGAGCTGGCCGACGGTGCGGCCACGCTCGCCCTCCAGCCGGGGGCGCGGCAGGCCGGATTCGGCCATGGCGCGGGTGATGAGGTCGTCGCCGATGTCGAGGATGTTCTGGGCGACCGTTTCGAGGAAGGTCGCGCGCTGCTCCAGGCCGGTCTCGCGGAAGCTGTCGAAGGCGGCCCGGGCCAGGGCGCAGGCGCGCTCCACCTCTGCCGCGCCGCCGCCGCCGAAGACGGGCTCCAGCACCTCGCCGGTGGCGGGGTCGACGGCGCGGAACTCGCCCTGGGCGCCGCGGTGGGCGCTCGCGCCGATCAGCATCTCGCCGGTGATGGTCATGATGTCTCCTTCGTCGGGGCGTTTTGCCCCCTCCCTAACCCTCCCCCGCCCTCGGTCGGCCGAAGGCCGATCCGATCGCGGGAGAGGGGACTGCCGCCATCCTTTACTGAACCCCCGCAAAGCTCCTGCCCCCTCTCCCGCCAAAGGCGGGGGAGGGATGGGGAGGGGGCACCCGTCGCGACGACCTACCGCCCCCAGCGCAGCACCAGCGGATCGAGCCGCCTTGCCGCGTCCAGCAACCCCTCGCGGCTCATCGGGTGCGGACCGGCCAGCGGGTGGCGCATCGCGTCGGACTTGATGACGCCGCCCTCCTTCATCAGGATTTTCGCGGTGGCGATGCCGCACTGGCGGTTCTCGTGATTGATCAGCGGCAGCCAGCGCCCATAGGCCGCCACCGCCGCCTCGCGGTCGCCCGCCAGATACGGATCGAGGATCTGCCGGATGCCGTCGGGATAGCCGCCGCCGGTCATCGCCCCGGTCGCCCCGGCGTCGAGGTCGGCCAGCAGCGTGATCGCCTCCTCGCCGTCCCAGGGGCCTTCGATGGCGTCGCCGCCCAGCTCGATCAGCGTCCGCAGCTTCGCCGCCGCCTGCGGCACCTCGATCTTGAAATAGGAGACGTTGGCGATCTCCCGCGCCATCCGCGCCAGCAGAGGCGCGGACAGTGCGGTGCCGCTGACCGGCGCGTCCTGGATCATGATCGGGATGTCGATGGCGTCCGAAACGCGCTGGAAGAACTCGACGATGCCGGCCTCCGGCACGCGGATGGTGGCGCCGTGGTAGGGCGGCATCACCATCACCATCGCGGCCCCGAGATCCTGGGCGCGGCGGCTGCGCTCGGCGCAGGCGCGGGTGCTGAAATGGGTGGTGGTGACGATCACCGGCACCCGGCCGGCGACATGGGCCAGCATCGTCTCCATCAGCACCGTCCGCTCGTCGTCGGTCAGCACGAACTGCTCGGAGAAGTTGGCGAGGATGCACAGGCCGCTGGAGCCGGCATCGATCATGAAGTCGACGCAGCGCTTCTGACCGTCGAGGTCCAGCTCTCCCGCTTCGGTGAAGATGGTGGGGACGACGGGGAAGACGCCGCGATAGGGGCGTGCGCTGGACGGCATGGCGGTAAGGTCCTTCCTCGAAATCTTGGCGACAGTCAGCGCAACGGGTTTCCGAATTGGCCGCAGGGAAGGCCGCGCACGCCCGGATCGCACTCGAACAGCGATCCTGCCAGCGGTTCCTCGTCCCGGCCATGCGCCGCGGTGGTGATGAACATCCGGTCCAGATCCGGACCGGCGAAGACGCAGGAGGTGACGCGGGACACCGGCAGCGCGATCACGCAGTCCAGCGTCCCGTCGGGACGGAAGCGGCTGACGCGCGCGCCGTCCCAATGGGCGATCCACAGCCCGCCCTCGGCGTCGCAGGTCATGCCGTCTGGATAGCCGTCGGCCTCGGTGAAGCGGATGTGGACGCGCTTGCCCGACAGGCCGCCGCCGGCATCGATGTCGAAGGCATAGACCGTCCGCGCCGCGCTGTCGGTGTGGTAGATCGTCCCGCCGTCCGGCGACAGCGCCGGCCCGTTGGCGACGGTGTAGCCCTGATCGACCCGGGTGACCGAGCCGTCGGCGTCGATGCGGTAGAAGCTGCCGGCCGGCGCCTCCTCCGCATCGTCCATGCTGCCGACCCACAGCCGGCCCTGACGGTCGGCCTTGCCGTCGTTCAGGCGGTTGCCCGGCATGTCCGGCTCGATCCGCGCAATCTCTTCGGCAACCGCCGCCTGTCCCGGCTCCAGCCGCAGCCGGACCACCCGGCGCGAGCGCAGCCCGGCGATGAAGCCGTCGCCATCGGCGCTCTCCACCAGCCAGCAGGCGGCGTCATCCAGGTCCCATCCCGCCTGCGAACCATCGGACAGGCCGTGGCGCAGGATGCGGGAGCCGCGGATATCGACGAAATAGACGGCATCCTGCCGCGAGGACCAGAGCGGACCTTCCCCCAGCAGCGCCCGAGCCTGCCAGACGCAACGCGCTTCCTGCGCCATACCGCTCGACCCCTCACCCTGGCGGACCGCCATTCGCTGGCGGCCTTTTCAAAATTTGTTGACGGCCCAAACGATAAGGGGCCACTTGATAATCGTCCAATATGAAGATCGGCGTTTGCGATATCAAATGTCGTATCCCGGCATTTCCGATCCCGGCGCCGCTGCCCCACCGGAGGCATACCCCCTTGACCCCGCAACGCTTTTCACCGAACTGGTTCCAGAAGGCACGGCTGAAGCTGCGCCATCTCCAGCTGTTCGCGGCGCTCGACGAACACCGCAACCTGCACCGCGCCGCCGCCAGCCTGAACATGTCGCAGCCCGCCGCCTCCAAACTGCTGGGCGACCTGGAGGAAACGCTGGGCATCGAGCTGTTCGACCGCCATGGCCGCGGCATCGAGCCGAACTGGTACGGCAGCCTCATGATCCGCCACGCCCGGATGATCCTCAGCGAGCTGCAGGAGACGGGGGAGGAGCTGAACGCCCTGCTCGCCGGCCACAGCGGCCGGGTGTCGATCGGCACGGTGATGGCTCCGGCGGTGGAGCTGGTGGTGCCGGTCATCAGCAGCCTGACCCGCGAGCATCCCAACCTGAAGGTCGCGGTGGCGGTGGAGACCAGCGACGTTCTGGCCGACCGCGTCCATCAGGGGGTGATGGATTTCGCCATCGGCCGCCTGCCCGGCCATTTCGACCCCACCGCCTTCGAATATCAGGAAATCAGCAGCGAGGAGCTGTGCTTCATCTGCCGCGAGGGCAACCCCCTTCTGCAGCTGGGCCGTCCGCTGACCGCCGCCGACCTGTCCGACGCCACCTGGATCCTGCAGCCGGTCGGCACGCTGCTGCGCGACCGGGTGGAGGCGCTGTTCCGGGCCGAAGGCGCCCGGCTACCGCACCGGGTGATCGAAAGCGCCTCTCCCGTCATTTCGATGGCGATGGTGGCGGAAACCGAGTCGATCACCGTCTTCGCCCGCGCGCTGGCCCAGGTGTTCTCGCCCAGCGGCTGCTGCGCCATCATGCCCTTCCACAAGCGCTTCAGCGTCGAACCCTACGGCATCTTCTGGCTGAAGGACCGGCCGCTGTCGCCCGGCGCCCGCACCGTGCTGTCGGCGGTGCGCGCGGCGTCGGAGCTCAAGATGCGCCTGATGTCGGCCACCGCCTGAGCGATGTGACGGCCGATACCTAAATGCATATCGATTTGCCGAATAATCATATTTGACAGTTATGGGAAAACGGAGGATTGCTAGGGACACAAACCATCGCGTCCGACGCCATCCGCGCCACAGAACGCGGGGGCGGCGTATCGCGTGCCGCAGTAACGGGGAGGATTCCGGTCCATGTCGTCTCCTAAAGGGTCTTCTTTCAGCTCCAAGTTCGCCGGCCTCGCCGTCGGACTGCTCGTCGCCACCAGCGCTCTCGTCCCGGCCATGGCCCAGGACAAGCCGACCGTCGGCATCGCCATGCCGACCAAGTCGTCGGCGCGCTGGATCGACGACGGCAACAACATGGTCAAGTATTTCCAGGAAAAGGGATACAAGACCGATCTGCAATATGCAGAGGACGACATCCCCAACCAGCTCGCCCAGATCGAGAACATGGTCACCAAGAACGACAAGGTTCTGGTGATCGCCGCCATCGACGGGACGACGCTGACCGACGTGCTGCAGAAGGCGGCGGAACAGGGCGTCAAGGTCATCGCCTACGACCGCCTGATCCGCAATTCGCCCAACGTCGATTACTACGCCACCTTCGACAACTTCCAGGTCGGCGTCCTCCAGGCCTCCTACATCGAGAAGGCTCTCGGCCTCAAGGACGGCAAGGGTCCGTTCAACATCGAGCTGTTCGGCGGCTCGCCCGACGACAACAACGCCTACTTCTTCTACAACGGCGCCATGTCGGTGCTTCAGCCCTACATCGACAGCGGCAAGCTGAAGGTGCAGAGCGGCCAGATCGGCATGGACAAGGTGTCCACCCTGCGCTGGGACGGCGCCGTCGCCCAGGCCCGCATGGACAACCTGCTCAGCGCCTATTACGGCGACAAGAAGCTGGACGCCGTGCTGTCGCCCTATGACGGGCTCAGCATCGGCATCATCTCGTCGCTGAAGGGTGTCGGCTATGGCACCCCGCAGCAGCCGATGCCGGTCGTCACCGGCCAGGACGCCGAGGTGCCGTCGGTCAAGTCGATCCTGGCGGGCGAGCAGCGCTCCACCGTCTTCAAGGACACCCGCGAACTGGCGAAGGTCACGGTGGGCATGGTCGACGACCTGCTGGCCGGCCGCAAGCCGCAGGTCAACGACACCAAGACCTACGACAACGGCAAGAAGGTGGTTCCCTCCTATCTGCTGAAGCCGGTCAGCGTCGACGCCTCCAACTGGAAGCAGATCCTGGTCGACAGCGGCTATTACAAGGAATCGCAGATCAAGTGAGTGAACGGCGCGGGGTGGGGGCTGCCGACCGGCGCCCTCCCCCCGCGCCCCGTCCAACAGCGGATCGGGCGGCAGGATCGGCGATCGAGGGTTTATCCATGGACAGCATTCTTGAGATGCGCGGCATCACCAAGACGTTCCCGGGCGTCAAGGCGCTCGACAACGTCAATCTCTCGGTCCGCGAGGGAGAGATCCACGCGCTGATCGGCGAGAACGGCGCCGGCAAATCGACGCTGATGAAGGTGCTCAGCGGCGTCTATCCGCACGGCACCTACGAGGGCGAAATCCGCTTCCGCGGCCAGCCCGTCGCCTTTCGCAGCATCGCCGACAGCGAGAAGCTGGGCATCATCATCATCCACCAGGAACTGGCGCTGGTTCCGCTGCTGTCGATCACCGAGAACCTGTTTCTCGGCAACGAGCAGGCCAAACGCGGCCGGATCGACTGGATCGCCGCCACGGCCCGCGCGCGCGAACTCCTGCGCACGGTCGGCCTGACCGATTCGCCGGAAACCCTCATCACCGACATCGGCGTCGGCAAGCAGCAGCTGGTGGAGATCGCCAAGGCCCTGTCCAAGGAGGTCAAGCTGCTGATCCTGGACGAGCCGACGGCCAGCCTGAACGAAAGCGACAGCGACGCCCTGCTGGCCCTGCTGCTGCGCTTCAAGGAACAGGGCATCTCCTCCATCCTGATCTCGCACAAGCTGAACGAGATCGCCAAGGTCGCCGACCGCGTCACCATCCTGCGCGACGGCACCACGGTGGAGACGCTGGACTGCCACGACGGACCCATCAGCCAGGACCGCATCATCAAGGGCATGGTCGGCCGCGACCTTGCCGACCGCTATCCCCGCCGCACCAGCAACCCCGGCGACATCCTGTTCGAGGTGAAGGGCTGGAGCGCCGACCACCCGATCCATCCCGGCCGCCGCGTCGTGCGCGACATCGACCTGCATGTCCGCCGGGGCGAGGTGGTGGGCATCGCCGGGCTGATGGGCGCCGGCCGCACCGAATTCGCCATGAGCCTGTTCGGCCGCTCTTACGGCCGCAACATCCGCGGCAAGGCCTTCCTCGCCGGGCGCGAGATCGACGTGTCGACCATCCGCAAGGCGATGGACAGCGGGCTGGCCTACGCCACAGAGGACCGCAAGCATTACGGCCTCGTGCTGGACAACGACATCCGCCACAACGTGACGCTGGCCAAGCTGGACGGCGTCGCCAAGCGCGGCGTCATCCACCACGAGCGCGAGATCGAGGTCGCCAACGATTTCCGCCGCCGCCTGCGCATACGCTGCTCCGACGTGTTCCAGCAGACGGTCAACCTGTCCGGCGGCAACCAGCAGAAGGTCGTGCTCAGCAAATGGCTGTTCGCCGACCCGCAGGTTCTGATCCTGGACGAACCGACCCGCGGCATCGACGTCGGCGCCAAATATGAAATCTACACCATCGTCAACCAGCTGGTGGCCGAGGGCCGCGGCGTCATCCTGATCTCCTCGGAACTGCCGGAGCTTCTGGGTGTCGCCGACCGCATCTACGTGATGAACGAAGGCGCGCTGGTCGCCGAGATGCCGGCGGCGGAAGCCAGCCAGGAAAAGATCATGCACGCCATCATGTCGTCCGCCTCCAGATCACCAGCCAATTCTCCGGTCAATTCTCCGGCAGCAGCCGTCCGGGAGTCCCTGCAATGAGCGCCGAACTGAACATGCCCGCCGCGCCGTCCCGCCAGGCTTCGATGGCCAAGTTCCTGAAGAGCCACATGCGCGATTACGGCATGCTGATCTCGCTGCTGGCGATCGTGGCGTTCTTCCAATACATGACCAACGGCACGCTGCTGCAGCCGCTGAACCTGACCAACCTCGTCCTGCAGAACAGCTACATCGTCATCATGGCGCTGGGCATGCTGCTGGTGATCGTCGCCGGGCACATCGACCTGTCGGTCGGGTCCATCGTCGGCTTCATCGGCGCGCTGGCCGCCATCCTGATGGTGCAGTTCCACTGGCACTTCGTCCCCACCGCCATCGTCAGCCTGATCGCGGGCGCCGCCATCGGCGCGGCACAAGGGTACTGGGTCGCCTATTTCCGCATCCCGTCCTTCATCGTGACGCTGGCCGGCATGCTGGTCTTCCGCGGCCTCAGCCTCGCGCTGCTGGCCGGCCAGTCCGTCGGTCCCTTCCCGGTGGAGTTCCAGCGCCTCAGCTCCGGCTTCATTCCGGACATCTTCGGCACCACCGGCTTCCACACCACCACTCTTCTGCTGAGCATCGCGACGCCGGCCATCCTGATCGCCTTCAGCGTCGCCGCCCGCATCCGCCGCCACCGCTTCGCCATCGAGCAGGAGCCGCTGGTCCTGTTCGTGCTGAAGAGCGCCGGGCTGTTCGCCGTGGTCTCCTATGTCGGCTGGCTGCTGGCGACCTACAAAGGGCTGCCGAACGTCCTCATCATCATGGCGCTGCTGATCGGCCTCTACGCCTTCGTCACCCGCGACACCACCATCGGCCGGCGCATCTACGCGCTGGGCGGCAACGAGAAGGCGGCCAAGCTGTCGGGCATCGATACCCGCCGCCTGTCCTTCTACACCTTCGTGAACATGGGCGTGCTGGCCGCACTCGCCGGCCTGATCTTCGCCGCCCGCCTCAACACCGCCACGCCGAAGGCCGGCGTCTCGTTCGAGCTGGACGTGATCGCCGCCTGCTTCATCGGCGGCGCCTCGGCTTCGGGCGGCGTCGGCCGGGTGACCGGTGCGGTGATCGGCGCCTTCATCATGGGCGTGATGAACAACGGCATGTCGATCGTCGGCATCGGCATCGACTGGCAGCAGGTCATCAAGGGTCTGGTGCTGCTCGCCGCCGTCTGCTTCGACGTCTACAACAAGGGCAAGGCCTGAGGCTTTCGGCCCCGACCGGACTAACCGCCATGACGCTCCCCACCCTCGGTCTCGTCGGCTTGGGCAAGATCGCCCGCGACCAGCACATCCCGGCCATTGCCGCCACCGGCCTGTTCCAACTGGCGGCCGTGGTCAGCCCGGACGGCGCCGGCACCGAAGGCGTGCCGACCTTCCGCTCCCAGGCGGAGATGCTGGCAGCCCTGCCCGCCCTCGACGCCGTGGCGCTCTGCACCCCGCCCGCCGTCCGCCACGGGCTGACGGTGGAGGCCCTGCGCGCCGGCAAGCATGTGCTGATCGAGAAGCCCCCCGCCGCCACCCTGTCGGAGCTTCACGATCTGGTGGCGGAGGCCGATGCCGCCCGCCGCACGCTGTTCACCGCCTGGCATTCGCAGTTCAACCCGGCGGTCGAGGAGACCCGCCGCCGGTTGGCGGACACCGACATCCGCAGCGTCGCCATCACCTGGAAGGAGGATGTGCGGCGCTGGCATCCGGGCCAGGACTGGATCTTCGCGGCCGGCGGCTTCGGCGTCTTCGATCCCGGCATCAACGCCCTGTCGATCCTGACCGACATCCTGCCCGCCCCGGTCTTCGTCCGTTCCGCCGACCTGCATGTGCCGGCAAACCGCGACACGCCGATCGCCGCGACGCTGGAGATGAGTGCGGCCCCCGGTTCCCGCATCGGCCGCGTCACCGCCGATTTCGACTTCCTCCAGCAGGGCGAGCAGACCTGGTCCATCGTCATCGACACGGCCGACGGACGCCTCGACCTCACCCATGGCGGCACCCGCCTGCTGGTGGACGGCGTCCCGGTCCTGGCCGAGCCCGACACCGAATACCAGCGCATCTATCGCCATTTCCACCGGTTGATCGGCGAAGGGGCGAGCGACGTCGATGCCCGTCCGCTGTCGCTGGTCGCCGACGCCTGCATGGTCGGGCGCTGGCACCGCACCGACTCCTTCGACTGGTAGAAGGCCCCGGAAGAGGGTCCGGCAACAGGGAGGTTCCCCGCATGTCCATCGCCACCCGCGTGCAAATCGGCACCCGCATCGGCCACCGGATCACCGCCGGCAGCGCCGGAATCCTGCTGTTCCTCGCCGCCGTCGCCGGGGTGGGCATCAACGCCCTGTCGGAGACGGAAACGGTGGTGCGCCGCAACGGCGTGCTGGCGGAACAGGTGGTCGATCTCGGCCGCATGCAGACGCTGATGCTGGACATGCGCCTGAAGACCACTGCCTTCCTGCTGAACGGCCGCGACGAGGATGCCGATGCCGTCATCTCGCTGGCGGCGGAGGCCGCCGCTCTGGTCGCCGCCGTCGACCAGCGCCTCAATGGCAGCGGCGACACCGCGGCGGTCCAGCAGATGAAGGCCCGCGTCGCCCAATATGGCGACAGCTTCGCCGCCGTCCGCGCCGCCCATGCCCAGCGCAGCGAGGCGGTGGCCGAGGTGGCGAAGTTCGGGTCGAAGCTGCAGACCATGCTCAGCACCATCCTGACCAACGCCAAGAACAGCGGCAATGTCGACGCCCTGAACCTCGCGGCCCAGGCGGCGATGCATGTCCAGGCCGCCCGCACCGTCGCCGCCCGCTTCCAGGGGGAGGGCACGGCCGGCCTCGCCACCGCGACGAAGACCGAACTGAAGACCGCCGCCCAGAATGGCGACACCATGGCGAAGACGCTGACCGACCCGGCCCTGCGCGGGCTGGTCGCCGCCTTCCTGAAGACGCTCGACGGCTATGCCGCCGGCTTCGACCGGCTGGTGGAGACGACGCAGCGCCGTGACGGGCTGGTCACCGGCACCCTCACCCCGCTCGGTACCGCCATCGGCGAGCAGGCCCGCGCCCTGACCGACCAGGGCATCGCCGACGAACAGCAGCTGCGCGCCGACACCACCGCCGACATCGCCGGCTACCGCAGTGCGATGATGCTCGCCTCGGCCGCCGGCCTGATCCTCGGCCTTGCCGCGGCGGTGCTGATCGCCCGCAGCCTGTCGCGCCCGGTGGTCGCCATGACCGACGCCATGACCCGGCTGGCCGGCGGCGACCGCTCCGTCGCCATCCCCGGCCTCGACCGCCGCGACGAGATCGGCGGCATGGCCAAGGCGGTGCAGGTCTTCCAGGCCGGCCTGATCGAGGCCGACCGCATGGCCGCCGACAAGGCCGCCGAGCATGAGACCCGCGTCCGCCGCGGCGAGCGCATCGACCGCCTGACCCAGGAGTTCGAGCGCATGGTGGAAAGCACGCTGGGCCGCGTCGCCAGCGCAGCCACCCAGCTGCAATCGACCGCCCACTCCATCCAGTCGACCACCGACGAGACCAGCCGGCTGGCCGGCGACGCCGTCCGCACCTCCGGCGAGACCACCGGCAGCGTCGAGACGGTGGCCGCCGCCGCCGAGGAACTGGCCGTCTCCATCGCCGCGATCAGCCAGCATGTCGCCCACAGCGCCCAGGTGACCGAGCAGGCGGTCGGCATCGCCCGCATCACCGACGAGACGGTGCGCAGCCTGACCGGCGTCGCCCGCCAGATCGGCGACGTGGTGCAGTTGATCGGCTCCATCGCCGCCCAGACCAACCTGCTGGCGCTGAACGCCACCATCGAGGCGGCACGGGCCGGCGAGGCGGGGCGCGGCTTCGCCGTGGTGGCGAACGAGGTCAAGAGCCTCGCCGCCCAGACGGCGAAGGCGACCGAGGAGATCGAGACCCAGATCGCCGCCGTCCAGCGCGTCAGCAGCGAGGCGGCCGGCGCCATCACCGAGATCACCAAGGTGATCGGCGAGGTCAACGAGGTCTCCACCACCATCGCCAGCGCCATCGGCGAGCAGCGGGCCGCCACCCAGGAGATCAGCGGCAGCATCCAGCTCGCCGCCCGCGGCACCCAGGATGTCCGCGACACCATCACCGGCGTGACCCACGCCTTCCAGGCCACCAGCGACGCCTCGCGTCAGGTCAAATCCGCCGCCGACGGCCTGTCCGGCGAGGCCGACGACCTGCGCGGCTGCGTGTCGCGCTTCCTGGCCGACATGCGCGCGGCCTGATCCAACCCAACGGAACACAAACCCAACTCCGGCGCCCAGCCATCCGCTCCGCGCCCCAACCTGAAACCGGTGCCGATATGTCCGAGACGAAGCCCCCCTTCCCCGCCAATGCCGACGGTTCAGCCCAGGATTCAGGGCGTCGGCTGCGTTCGCGCGCGTGGTTCGACAACCCCGCCAACCCCGACATGACCGCGCTCTATCTGGAGCGGTACCTGAATTTCGGCCTGACGCGGGAGGAGTTGCAGTCCGGCGCGCCGATCATCGGCATCGCCCAGACCGGGTCCGACCTCAGCCCCTGCAACCGCCACCATCTGGTGCTGGCCGAACGCCTGCGCGAGGGCATCCGCACCGCCGGCGGCATCGCCATCGAGTTCCCCGTCCACCCGATCCAGGAAACCGGCAAGCGGCCGACCGCCTCCATCGACCGCAACCTCGCCTATCTCGGCCTCGTCGAGGTTCTGCACGGCTATCCGCTCGACGGCGTGGTGCTGACGATCGGCTGCGACAAGACCACGCCGGCCTGCCTGATGGCGGCGGCGACCGTCAACATCCCGGCCATCGCCCTGTCGGTCGGCCCGATGCTGAACGGCTGGTTCCGCGGCGAGCGCACCGGCTCCGGCACCATCGTGTGGAAAGCGCGCCAGATGATGGCGGCCGGCGAGATCGACTATCAGGGCTTCATCGAGCTGGTGGCTTCCTCGGCCCCCTCGACCGGCTACTGCAACACGATGGGCACCGCCTCCACCATGAATTCGCTGGCGGAGGTGCTGGGCATGCAGCTCCCCGGCTCCGCCGCCATCCCCGCCCCCTACCGCGAGCGCCAGCAGGCCGCCTATGAGACCGGCAAGCGCATCGTCGAGATGGTGCGCCAGGACATTAAGCCGTCCGACATCCTGACCCGCGACGCCTTCCTCAACGCCATCGTCGTCAACTCGGCCATCGGCGGCTCGACCAACGCGCCGATCCACATCAACGCCATCGCCAAGCACATCGGCGTGCCGCTGACGGTCGACGACTGGCAGACCCACGGCCTTGACATCCCGCTGCTGGTCAACCTCCAGCCGGCCGGCGAATATCTGGGCGAGGACTTCCATCGTGCCGGCGGCGTGCCGGCCGTGGTCGGGCAGCTGATGACCAGGGGCCTGATCCGCGAGGACGCCCCCAACGTCAACGGCCGCACCATCGGCGAGAACTGCCGCAACACCGAGATCCTCGACACCCGTGTCATCCATCCGATCGACGATCCGCTGAAGATCAATGCCGGCTTCGTCGTGCTGCGCGGCAACCTGTTCAACGCCGCCATCATGAAGACCAGCGTGATCTCCGACGAGTTCCGCGAGCGCTACCTGTCCAACCCGAAGGACCCGGAAGCCTTCGAGGCCAAGGTCGTCGTTTTCGATGGGCCGGAGGACTACCACCACCGCATCGACGACCCGTCGCTGGGCATCGACGCCTACACCATCCTGGTCATCCGCGGCGCCGGCCCCATCGGCTACCCCGGCGCGGCCGAGGTGGTGAACATGCGTCCGCCCGCCGACCTCATCAAGCAGGGCATCCATTCCCTGCCCTGCATCGGCGACGGCCGCCAGTCCGGCACCTCGGGCTCGCCCTCGATCCTCAACGCCGCCCCGGAAGCGGCGGCCGGCGGCAACCTCGGCATTCTGCGCACGGGCGACCGCGTGCGGATCGACCTGCGCCGCGGCAGCGCCGACATCCTGATCTCCGAAGCCGAACTGGCCGACCGCCGCGCCGCCCTGGAGGCCGCCGGCGGCTACCCCGCCCCGCCGTCCCAGACGCCGTGGCAGGAAATCCAGCGCGGCATCGTCGACCAGCTGGACGAGGGCATGGTCCTGAAACCGGCGGTCAAGTACCAGCGCGTGGCGCAGACGATGGGGATCCCACGCGACAATCATTGACCGGGCACCGGGGGCGCCTGTGCGCCCCCGACTCCCCCACGCATCCCAGCAATGCCCCACCATTTCGTGTGACTTTTTACGCGCGCCCTTGACGTACGTCCCGCTTTACCCACATAAGCCCTCACGAGGCATCCGATCCCAGCCGTCCGACGGCCGCCGACAAGGCGCCTCCGGCCGGGTCCCTCCCACCCCCGAGATCCGCATCGACGAGCGATGCACGCCCGTCCGGCAGCGTCGAATGCCGGCCTAAGTGAGACGTACGACAGAGGCATGACGTTTGATTCAAAGCGGCGCCGGATGGCGCCGAACAACCGCGCACGCAACCGCAACCCGCGTCCGCGTGACGATTTCGACGGCTCCCGCCCGGCGACCATTCCGGTCCATGGCGGCGGCCCCACCGGCCCGGTTCCGGGCAAGGATGAGATCCTGTTCCTTCCGCTGGGCGGCTGTTCCCGCATCGGCATGAACATGGCGCTCTACGGCCACGCCGGCAAATGGCTGATCGTCGACGCCGGCGTCGCCTTCATGGGCGACGAGGCGCCGGGCATCGACAGCCTGATGGCCGATCCGACCTTCATCGAAGAGCGGATGCAGGACGTCGTCGGCCTCGTGGTGACCCATGCGCACGAGGACCATATCGGCGCGATCCACCATCTGTGGCCGCGCCTGCGCTGCCCGATCTATGCCAGCCCCTTCGCCTCCCACATCATCCGGGACCGGCTGAAGGAAAAGGGCGCCCACCGCGCCGCCAAGGTGCAGACCTTCGAGATCGGCGACACGCTGACCATCGGTCCCTTCCGGATCGAGACCATCGCCGTCACCCACTCGATCCCCGAGCCGATGTCGCTGGCGATCCGCACGGCGGCCGGCACGGTCCTGCACACTGGCGACTGGAAGTTCGATCCCAACCCGCTGGTCGGCCGCAGCACCGATTTCGCCGCGCTGAAGCGCCTGGGCGACGAAGGGCTGCTCGCCATGATGTGCGACAGCACCAACGCCGACGTGCCCGGTTCCACCGGCTCCGAGGCCGACGCCCGCGCCGGCCTGATCGGCGCCTTCGCCGGCCGTTCCGGCGCCATCGCCGTGACCGGCTTCGCCTCCAACGTCGCCCGCATGACCGCGGTGGCGGAAGCGGCGGCGGCGGTCGGGCGCAAGGTGGTTCTGGTCGGCCGCTCCATGCTGCGCATGGAAAAGGCGGCGCAGGCCTGCGGCTATCTCGACCATGTGCCGGACTTCATGGATGTCCGCGAGGCCTCCTGGACCCCGCGCGAGAACCTCGTGTTCCTGTGCACAGGCAGCCAGGGCGAGGAGCGGGCGGCGCTGAGCCGTCTGGCCCGCAACGAACACCGCGACCTCTGGCTGGAAGAGGGTGACACCGTCATCTTCTCCGCCCGCGCCATCCCCGGCAACGAGGAGGTGCTGGCCGACATCCACGCGCATCTGCGCGGCATGGGCGTCGAGATCGTCACCCCGGCCGACGCGCCAGTCCATGTCTCCGGCCACCCGAAGCGCGACGACCTCGCCCGCATGTATGGTCTGGTCCGCCCCCGCTTCGCCGTGCCGGTCCATGGCACCATCGAGCATATGGAGGCCCACGCCCGCCTCGCCCGCACTTGCGGTGTCGAACGCGCGCTGGTTCCGGAGGACGGCGACATCCTGCGCATCGCCAAGGAAGGCACCCGCGTCATCGGCCGGATCGAGCCGAGGCGCCTCGCCAACACCGGGCGGGACCTGATCCCCTGGATCCCGCCGGTGGCGGTGGACGCAGAGGAAGAGCGCGTCGCGGCCTGACCGCCGCCCCCGCCTCCCCTCTCCGAACGGACAAAAGCGAACGGGTCCTGTGGAACACTCCACAGGACCCGTTCGCTATTTACGACACTGGAACCGTCATTCGGCCGGAGTGGCGACCATCGGAACCTCGATGGCGCGGGCCTGCAGCAGTTCCTTCCACTTGCGGAAGGCGGCGATCAGGATGATGAAGCCCAACACCAGCATGATGATCGAAATGCCGGCGTTGAAGGGGTTGTAGCCCTTGGCGGCCTTGTTCAGATAGACGTTGGCGATCATCCAGTAGCCGGCGACGTTCACCGTCACGAACAGGTAGGCCAGCGGGACCAGGCAGGTCAGCATGTAGATCCGCTTCTGGGCCAGCCGCAGGATGATGGTGGCGCCGATGATGAGGCCGACCGAGGCCATCAGCTGGTTCGACACGCCGAACAGGGCCCAGACCGAGTTGATGTCGCCCGACGTCAGCAGATACCCCCAGGCCACGCAGGCGATGACGCTGGCGATGATCGAACCGGGAACCCAGTCCAGCCGCTTCATCGGGGCATAGATGTCGCCAAGCAGGTCCTGGATCAGGTAACGGGCGACGCGGGTGCCGCTGTCCACGGCGGTCAGGATGAACACCGCCTCGAACATCACGACGAACTGGAAGAAGTAGGAGGCGAGGCTGTTGAACCACGGCACGCGGGTGAAGATCTCGGTCATGCCGACCGCCAGGGTCACCGCACCGCCGGTCCGGCCATAGAGGTCGAGACCGATCTCATTGCTCAGCCGCGGCAGGTCGACGACATCCATGCCCAGGGCCTTGAAGGCGGCCGGCGCGGAGTTGATGGCGAAGTAATCGGCCGGATGCAGCGAGGTCGCGGCGATCAGCGCCATGACGCCGACCAGGCATTCCGCCAGCATGCCGCCGAAGGCCACCGGACGGATGTCGCTCCACTTGTCGATCAGCTTGGGCGTGGTGCCCGACCCGATGAAGGCATGGAAGCCGGAGATGGCGCCGCAGGCGATGGTGATCGAGATGAAGGGCCAGACCGGGCCGTTCAGCACCGGGCCGCCGCCATGGATGAAGTCGGTCAGGGCGGGGAAGCGGATTTCCGGGTTGATGAAGACGACGCCGACGACTAGCGCGCCGAACACGCCGACCTTCATGAAGCTGGACAGGTAGCCACGCGGGGTCAGCAGCAGCCACACCGGCAGCGCCGTGGCGAAGAAGGCGTAGATTGGCAGGATGACGGCGACCGTTTCGGCATGCAGCGTCAGCCATTCGCCCAGCAGCGTGCCCTGGATGTAGGGGCCGGCGAAGACGGACGCGGCGATGGCGGCGATGCCGACCTGGGTGGCGCCCTTGGACGAGCCGGTGATCTTCTCGTAGAGGCCCAGCGCGATGGCGATCGGGATCGTCATGAACACCGCGAAGGCGCCCCAGGCGTTGCGTTCCAGCGCATGGACGACGACCATCGACAGGCCGGCCATGGTGATGGTGATGATGAACAGCATCGCCAGACCGGTGCACCAGCCGGCCACCGGGCCAAGCTCGGCCTTGGCGACCTCGGACAGCGACTGTCCCTTGTGCTTCATCGAGGCGAACAGCACGACGGTGTCGTGCACCGCGCCACCGATCACGCAGCCGATCAACAGCCACAGGAAGCTCGGCAGATAGCCGAACTGGGCGGCCAGAACCGGACCGACCAGCGGGCCGGCGGCGGCGATGGCGGCGAAATGCTGCCCGGCATTCACCCACTTCTTGGTGGGCACATAGTTACGGCCGTCCGCCAGCATGTGGGACGGGGTGACTTCCGAATCGTCGGCACGGAGAACCTTGCGCACGAAGAACACGCCGTAGAAGCGGTAGCAGAGCGCAAGAATGCAGAGTGTCGCGATCACAAAGGTTAGGGCGTGATCCATGACGGCTCTCCTGAAAAGGATATGCCGCCGGTGTACGCCCGCCGCGGAGCCCCGTGTGGTGGAATGCCGCGAGCGGCAGCCGGGACGTGCTAAGCGGTAGCCGGCAGGGGGCGAGCGGCGGCGCTCAAGCCCCCTACCCGCCGCTCACTTGCCGCCAGTGACATCGAGGAACGTGCCGGTGATGAAGGAAGCCTCGGCGCTCGCCAACCACAGGATCGCCCGCGCAACCTCCTCGGGCTGGCCGCCTCTTCCCATGGGGATCGACTCCTTGACACGGTCCACCCGTCCCGGCTCCCCGCCGCTCGCATGCATGTCGGTGTAGATGTGGCCGGGGCGGATGCAGTTGACGCGGATGCCGTCCCGCGCGACCTCCTTGGCGAAGCCGATGGTAAAGGTCTCCAGCGCGCCCTTGGAGGCGGCATAGTCGACATACTCGTTCGGGCTGCCGAGCCGGGCCGATGCAGACGAGATGTTGATCACGACGCCGCCCCGCCCGCTGTGGCGATGCGACATGCGCTTCGCCGCCTGCTGCGCGCAGAGGATCGGGCCGATTGCGTTGACCGCGAAGATGCGCTGCAGCCGCTCGAAGCCGAGATCCTCGGCCCGGCACTGGCGCGCGAGCACCGCGGCGTTGTTGACCAGCACGTCGATCCGGCCGAACTCCCGGTCGATCGCGGCGAACAGCGCGGCGACCTGCGCCGGATCCGCGCTGTCGGCGCGCACCGCCAACGCCCGGCGACCCAGGGCTTCGACATCCGCCACCACGGCACGGGCGGCGGTCTCATCGGAGACGAAGCTGATCGCGACATCATAGCCCTGGACGGCGGCAAGCCTTGCGGTCGCGGCGCCGACGCCACGCCCGCCACCCGTTATCAGAATCAACGGCGTTTCAGAGACGGTGGTCATTGAGACGATCTCCATATGGCGGTGGAACGGTCACGCGGAGCGCGGCAGGCCGGGCTTCCCATGCGGCTCCGCGGCGGCGGCGCCCAGATGGGGCCTCAGCATCAGGACAAGCGGAACGATCAGGGCGGCGGTCGCCGCCGAGGCCAGCACGCCGGTCGTCTGGCTGCTGTGATCGGCGATTGCGCCGTAGAGGATCGGGGCCAGACCGCCGGACCCGATGACGCTGGTGTAGAAGACCGCGAAGGCCCGGCCGGTATCGCCGTTGGAAAGCTCCGGCACGGTGCCGTAGAGCACCGAAGAGGTGCCGTTGAGCACGATGCCGAGCAGCGGCAGCAGGACGAGCGTCGGCGTCAGCGAGGTGAGCAGCGTCGCCGCGATCAGCACGGCCGTGGCGGCTTCGGTCACCATGACGCTGCCGACGACCCCCAGCCGCTCCCCGAGCAGGCCGCAGGTCGCCTTTCCCAGCGCGCCGCCGATGAACAGCAGGGCCAGCGCCAATCCGACGGTCGCCGAGTCCCCGCCCTGGCCCTGGATAAGGAAGGGCAGAAACAGCAGATAGCCCATGCGGGTCGCCGTATCGAGCGCACCGATCACCGTCAGTATGCCGAAGCCGCCGCGGCCGCGACCCGCCGTGGTCCCGGTCTTTGCGGCCCTCACGATGGGAACCGCCGGCGCCAGCGGCAGCAGGGCGAGCGACAGGGCGATGCCGATCACCGCCATCAGCCCCAACACCGGTTGCCAGCCGAACGTCGGCAGCAGCACCGCGACGAGCGCCGGCAACGCCGCTTTCCCGAGGTCGCCTGAAAAATTGTAAATGCCGAGCGGATGCCGTGATGCCGAACCGTAACTGACGGTGACGAGCATCGAACCGCAGGGGTGCTGGATGCTCGATCCGATGCCGGCGACGACGAGGCCGACGCACAGCCCCGGCAAGCCGAACGGCAACGCCATGATCAGCAAGCCCGTCGCCGCGAGTATTGTCGACAGGATCAGCGCCGCCCGCGGCGACAGGCCGCGAAGAGCCCGGTCGGCCGGGATTTGCAGTCCCCCCATAGTTGCGGAGTAAAGGGCGCGGATGATGGCAAGCATCGCATAGGAAAGGCCGAACTGCGCCTGCCAGACCGGCAGGAAGACATAGAGCGCGTCGGTGTATCCATCATGCAACGCATGGGCAAGGCACGCGCCCGTCAGGCTTTTCTTCTTCTCTGTCCACCAATGTCTCGGATTCATCTTCAATGGCTTTCCCAGAGGCGCCACAGGCATTGCCCGGCTGGTCTGAATGGAAAGGCAGGGTATACGTGTGAAATTTCAGCGACTAGTATGCTTTGATTCACGGATAGCGTTCGTTTTTCTCACGGATCGCCCTTAAGGACTGCCCATGCGCCGCCTTCCTCCCCTGAACGCCCTGCGCATATTCGAGGTCGCGGCCCGGACCGGCAGCTATGCCGAGGCCGGGACTGAACTCGGTCTCACCCATGGCGCGGTGAGCCGGCAGATCGCTGCGCTCGAAGGCTGGCTCGGACAGAGGCTCTTCGTGAGGGACGGGCGCCGCATGGTCGCGACGCCGATGGCGAGGATCTTCGCGGCAGAGGTCGGCCTTTCCTTCGACCGGCTGGCCGTCGCGGCGGAAGCCTGCGGCCGGCCCGACGCGCGCCGCATCCTGCGGGTCAGCGCCCCGACCAGCTTCGCGATGCGCTGGCTGATCCCGCGGCTCAGCCGCTACCACGCCGACCATCCGCAGGTCGAAGTGGCGGTGACGACGGTTTCGACCGTGCTTGAGGAACTGCGCGGCGGCGTCGACGTGGCGATCCGGCGCGGTGTCGCTCGGGAGCATGTGTGGCCTCAGCATCGCGTCGTCCCCGTGCTGGATGACGTGGACACGCTGATCATGAGCCCGGCGCTGTTCGCCCGACGGCCGATCCGCAAGCCCGCCGACATCGAGGGACACACGCTTCTCGCAAGCGAGACCCGTGCCGGCGATTGGACGGGCTGGCTTGAGGCGGCAGGACTCCAGCACCTTGCCGGGCATCCCCGCCAGATATTCGATCACTTTTACGTCACCCGTCAGGCGGTGGAGGATGGGCTTGGCATCGGGATCGGCCCGTTGCCGATGCTCGACATCGACATCGCCGGCGGACGGCTGATGACGCCGTTGCCCGATATTCGCGTTCCCAGGACCGGGTACGTCGCTCTCGTTCCACGTCAGGCCGACGCCGGAAACCTCGTTGCCGGCTTCGTCGACTGGCTTGTCGGAGAGGCGCCGGGACCACGGTGACGGGCCGGGCATCGAACCGCTCAGGCTCCGGATTACGCCGCTCAGACGGCCAAACCGCCGCTCGCCGGAAACCGGCTCAACGCCTGCCGCAACGGCGCTAACGTGGGACGTCCCACAACGCCGGCTCCCGCCAGAGGTCTCCGATGGACACTCCCTGCCCCCGCACACCCCTGCGCAAGGCCCTTGCCAATCTGCGTCGTCTGTTCAACGACGACTCCTACGACCGCTACCGCGAAGCCCAGGCCCGCCTCACCCCGGAGGAGGAGCCGCTCGACGAACGGTCTTTCAAGGCGCGGCAGATCCTGATGACTCTGGGACGCGGCTGCTGCGGGCGGTAGCCCCCTCCCCTACCCCAGGGCCTACCCCAGGCCCCGCCTCCGGGTTCAGTCCCGGCATCCGTGCCCGGCTGCCGCTGCGCTCCGAATAGGCGCGGGTCAGTTCCGCTCCGAACAGGAAGATCACCGCCGAATAATAGACCCACAGCAGGATCAGCACGAAGGACCCCGCCGCGCCATAGACCGTCACCACACCGCTGGTGGCGATGTAGAAGCCGATCAGGAACTTGCCGACCGCGAACAGGAAGGCGTTCGCCGCCGCCCCCAGCCAGACGTCGGTCCAGCGGATGTAGGTGTCGGGCAGGATGCGGTAGATCATCGCGAACAGCCCGGTCAGCACCACCCAGGACGTGACGACGTCGAGCAGCCACAGCAGCGACGGCATCGCCGGCAGATAGCCGGCGGCCCAGCGGCCGGCCGCCGCCAGCGCCGCGCTGACCACCAGCGACACGATCAGCAGGAAGCCGATGGCGCCGATCAGCGCCAGCGCCTTCAGCCGGACCCGCACCAGCCATGTGATGGTCGATTCCTGCGGCGCCGCCACCCGCCAGATGCGATTCAGCGCGGTCTGCAGTTCGACGAAGACGGTGGTGGCGCCGACGATGATGGTACCGATGCCGATGACGCTGGCGACGATCCCGGTCTCCCGCGCGCCGGCCCGCGCGATCAGATCCTGCAGGGTCTGCCCGGCGTCGCGCCCGACCAGCGCGGTCAATTGCTCGATCAGCGCGCCGCGCGCCGCCTCGTCGCCGAACACCAGCCCGGCCAGCGCGATCACCAGGATCGCCAGCGGCGCCAGCGAGAAGATGGTGTAGAAGGCGATGGACGCCGCCATGCTCATCGCATCGTCGTTCATCCAGCCATAGGCCGCATCGACCACGATCCCCCACCCCCGCCGCACGCTTGCCATCGCCGCCCTCCCGTCCCGGACCGTCCCATCCCTGGGGTAACAGCGACGGTGGCGATTTGGTCATACCGGTAACCTCGTGCGCCCGTTCCATGGTAGGAAGAAGGCGTCGGCGGCCGGACTCCGCCCGTTGCCGCCCGTTGAACAGTGAACAACGCGCCGGAAAGCGTTTCACGGCGTTCCAAGTGTCCCATCCACCAAGGCAGGAGACCCGCCCGGTGTCGCAAAAGGTGATCGGCCTGATCGGGGGCATGAGCTGGGAAAGCTCCGCCGAATATTACCGCATCATCAACGAGGGCGTCCGCGACCGGCTGGGCGGGCTGCGCTCGGCCCGCTGCCTGATGTGGTCCTTCGACTTCGCGGAGGTCGAGGCGTTGCAGCATGCCGGCCGCTGGGCCGATGCCACCACCCTGATGATCGACGCCGCCCGCCGGCTGGAGCGCGGTGGCGCCGACTTCCTGCTGATCTGCACCAACACCATGCACCGCATGGCGGCCGAGGTGCAGGCCGCCGTCAGCATCCCGCTGCTGCACATCGCCGATCCCACGGCGGAGCGCATCCGCGCCGCCGGCCACCGCCGCGTCGGGCTGCTCGGCACCGCCTTCACCATGGAACAGGACTTCTACAAGGGCCGTCTCGCCGACCGGCACGGTCTGGAGGTTCTAATCCCCGACGACGCCGACCGCGCCACCGTGCACCGCATCATCTACGAGGAACTGGTCCAGGGCCGGGTCGAGGCGGCTTCCCGCCAGGCCTACCGCGAGGTGATCGCCCGGCTGGTGGAGCGCGGCGCGGAGGCGGTCATCCTCGGCTGCACCGAGATTATGCTGCTGGTGAAGCCGGAGGACAGCGCCGTTCCCCTGTTCGACACCACCGCCATCCATGCCGAAGCGGCGGTGGAGCGGGCGATCGCCGGCTTCACCCCATCCCCAGCCGCTCCTTGAGCGCACCCAGGAAGCGCCTGCTGACCGGCACCACATGGCCGCCGCTGGTCTGGATTTCCGCCAGCCCGCCATCGACGAAGCGGATTTCCCGGATGCGGTCCGGGTTGACCAGATGCTGGCGGTGGCAGCGGAACAGCGGGCTTTTTTCCTGGATGGTGTGCAGGGTCAATTCGGTGAAACGCTCCTGCCCGTCCTCCCCCACCACATAGACGCCGGCGGGGCGGGAGACGACATACTCGACATCGGCCAGCTTCATCAGGGTGATGCGGTTGACCCCGGTGCAGGGGATATGGCGCAGCTCCGCCGCTCCCGGCAGCACACCGACCTCCTGCGGGGCGCGCTGCCGGCGCAGCCGCTGCAGGGTCTTCTCCAGCCGCGCCGGGTCGGCCGGTTTCAGCAGATAATCGAAGGCATGTTCCTCGAAGGCCTGGACGGCATACTCGTCATGGGCGGTCAGGAAGACGATGCGCGGCATCCGCTCAGGGTCGAGCATGCTCAGCATCTCCAGCCCGCTGACCCGCGGCATCTGGATGTCGAGGAAGACCACGTCGGGCGCCTGCCGGTTGATGGCGCCGATCGCCTCGATGGCGTTGGCGCATTCGCCGACGATGCGGATGTCGGCGGCCTCCTCCAGCATCCGGCGCAGTTCCTCGCGCGCCAGCGGCTCGTCATCGACGATCAGGACATTCATGGCGGCCGTCATGCGGGCACGGTCTCTTCTTCCAGGGGCAGGCGCAAAGTGACGCGGGTGGCGACATCGGGCTCGCAGGCGACCGAAACGCCGTAATCCTCACCGTAGCGGTTGCGGATGCGGCGGTCGACGATGGTCATCCCCAGCCCGTCGCCGCCCGGCTTGGCCTCATAGAGCCCGGCATTGTCCTCCACCGACAGCAGCAAGTCGCCGCCCTCCCGCCGCGCCGCGATGCGCACCCGCCCGTCGCCCAGAAGCTGCGCCGTGCCATGCTTGATCGCGTTCTCCACCAGCGGCTGGAGCGAGAAGGCCGGCAGCCGGGCGTGGCGCAGATCGTCCGGCACCTCGATCTCCACCGCCAGCCTGCCGGTGAAGCGGGCCAGCTCGATCTGCAGATAGGCGCTGACATGCTCGACCTCGTCGGCCAGCGTCGCCATCTGGCTCGGGCGCTTCAGGTTCTTGCGGAAGAAGGTCGACAGGTTCTGCACCAGCTGCCGTGCCCGTTCCGGATCGTTGCGGATGACGGCGGAAATGGTGTTCAGCGCGTTGAACAGGAAATGCGGGTTCACCTGCGCATGCAGCAGCTTGATCTCCGACTGCGCCAGCAGCGCCTTCTGCTGCTCATACCGCCCGGCCAGGATCTGGTTGGACAGCAGCCGCGCCACGCCCTCCCCCAGCGTGCGGTTGATGGTGGAGAAGATCTTGGTGCGCGGCTCGTACAGCTTGATGGTGCCGATCACCCCGCCCTCCTCGCCCACCAGCGGGATGACCAGAGCCGCCCCCAGCCGGCAGCCCGGACTGATCGAGCAGCGATAGGCAACCTCGTTGCCGTCGGCATAGATAACCTGATTGCTGGCGATGGCCTGATGGGTCTGGGGCGAGCTGATCGGCGTGCCGGGCAGATGGTGGTCGTCGCCGATGCCGATGAAGGCCAGCAGCTTTTCCCGATCGGTGATGGCGACGGCGCCGACGCCGGTCTCCTCATAGATGATGCGGGCGACGCGGGTGCTGTTCTCGCTGTTGAAGCCACCGCGCAGCACGCCATCGCAACGCGCGGCGATCTTCAGCGCCTTGGCGGAAAAGGCGCTGGACTGCTTTTCGTCCAGCACGCGCCGTTCCAGCAGGATGCGCATGAACAGCGCCGCTCCCAGCGTGTTGGCGACGATCATCGGGGCGGCCACCACCTCGACCAGATGCATCGCCGCCTCGAACGGCCGGGCCACCGCCAGGATGATCAGCATCTGCACCACCTCCGCCACGAAGGTGACGGCGCCGACCCGCAGCGGGTTGAACAGCGGCTCGATCCGGCCCTGCCGCACCATGTGTCGGTGAACCAGCCCGCCGATCAGCCCCTCCGCCATGGTGGAGATGGCGCAGGCCAGCGCCGACATGCCGCCCAGCGAATAGCGGTGCAAGCCCCCGGTCAGCCCGACCGCCAGCCCCACCGACGGCCCGCCGAAGATGCCGCCCAGCACCGCCCCGATGGCGCGGGTGTTGGCGATGCTGTCGTCGATGTGCAGGCCGAAATAGGTGCCCATGATGCAGAAGATCGAGAAGATCGCGTAACAGGCCAGCTTGTGCGGCCAGCGCACCGTCACATGGGTCAGCGGCAGGAACAGCGGCGTGCGGCTCAGCAGATAGGCGATCACCAGATAGACGCACATCTGCTGAAGCAGCGAGAGGATCAGGGTGAAGGGCTCGACTGGCATGGCGATAATCCCGACAGCGGCCTGACGATACCGGCGCCGCTCGCCGCCATCCTACACCGGCCGGGCTCCCCCGCCGATGGGACATCCTTGCATCCCTACCCTCGGCCCTACCCCACCCCCGGCGCGGGCGCTCAGCGCCGCCGCGGCGCCGGGTGCAGCAGCGCCATTTCCGGCGTCACCGATTGCCGCATCGCCGCGTCCCACTCGCTCATGGTGACGAAGCGCAGACCCCGCCTCTCCCCCTCCTCCAGGATCGCCGGCAGCGCCGCGACGGTCGCCGCCTTGGTGCTGTGCATCAGCACGACAGCGCCCGGCGCCAGCCGTTCGGTCACCCGGTGGCGGATGATGTCGGGACCGCTGTCCTTCCAGTCCTGGCTGTCGGCGGTCCACAGCACCGTCGCCATGCCATGCCGGCGCGCCAGCGCCGCCAGCGCGTCGTCCACATCGCCGAAGGGCGGCCGGAACCACGTCGCCGTCACCCCGACCGACGCCAGCGCCTTCTCCGCCTGCGCCAGGTTCCACTCGCGCTCCGCCGGCTTCAGGTCGGTGGTCATCGGGTGGGTCTGGGTGTGGCTGCCGACCTCGTTGCCGGAGGCCGCCACCTGCTTGGCGATGTCGTGATGCGCCGGGATCTTGGCGCCGATGTAGAAGAAGGTCGCCTTCGCCCCATGCGCCCGCAGGATGTCGAGGATGCGCGGATCATTGGCATCCGGCCCGTCGTCGATGGTCAGCGCCACCACCCGCGCCAGCGGCAGGGTCCGGTCGACCTGATCGAGGTCGAGGTCGGATCCGGGGATCAGATGCTCCGTCACGAAGGGAGCGGCGCCATGGGTGGCGGCATAGCTGCGCTGCCCGGCCATCGCCGAAACGGGCAGGGCAAGCAGGGTCGCCGCCAGCGGCAGGACGGCACGGCGGAACAGGGTCATCATCGCGGGCGCACATGGAAAAAGCCGGAGCCGCGCCACTCCCTTCGAAAGGGGTAGGGCGCGGCGGAAGCGCCGAGCATTGCTCCCGCCGCCGACGGCGGACAAGCGATATCTTGGAGACCCTGGCCGGACTTCCCCTTACGCCCCGAACAGTCCCTTGTTCGCCTCCCGCAGCAGGTTCTTCTGCACCTTGCCCATGGCGTTGCGCGGCAGCTCATCGACGAAGGCCACCGCCTTCGGCACCTTGAAGTTCGCCAGCTGCTCTTTGCAGGCGCCGACCACCGCCGCCTCATCGACCGCGGCGCCCGGACGGCGCAGCACCACCGCCATAACCGCCTCGCCGAAATCCGGGTGGGGGATGCCGATCACCGCCGATTCCACCACGCCGTCGATGCCGTCGATCACCGTCTCCACCTCCTTGGGGTAGACGTTGAAGCCGCCGGAGATCACCAGATCCTTGGCGCGGCCGATGATGTGGACATAGCCGCGCTCGTCGATCCGGCCGACATCGCCGGTGATGAACCAGCCGCCGGGGCGGATCTCCTGCGCCGTCTTCTCCGGCATCCGCCAGTAGCCGGAAAACACGTTCGGCCCCTTCACTTCCAGCACGCCGATCCCGCCCTCCGCAACCGGCTCCCCCGTCTTCTCGTCGGCGACCCGCACCGACACCTCGGGCAGCGGGAAGCCGACGGTGCCTGGGATGCGGTCACCGTCCAGCGGGTTGGAGGTCAGCATGCCGGTCTCCGTCATGCCGTAGCGTTCCAGGATGGCGTGGCCGGTGCGCTCGCTGAATTCCCGGTGAGTGTCGGCCAGCAGCGGGGCGGAGCCGGAAATGAACAGCCGCATATGCGCTGCCGCCTCCCGCGTCAGGCGCGGATCGGCCAGCAGGCGGGTGTAGAAGGTCGGCACGCCCATCATCACGGTGGCCCGCGGCAGAAGGCGGAACAAGGCGTCCGGATCGAACTTCTGCAGGAACAGCATGCCGGTGCCGTTCATCAGCACGCAGTTGGTGGCGACGAACAGGCCATGGGTGTGGAAGATCGGCAGGGCGTGCAGCAGCACGTCGTCGGGCCGGAAGCCCCAGATGCGGTGCAGGGTGGCGGCGTTGGAGGACAGGTTGCGGTGGCTCATCATCGCCCCCTTCGACCGTCCGGTGGTGCCGGAGGTGTAGAGGATCGCCGCCAGATCGTCCGCCGCGCACGCCACCGTGTCGAACTCCGGATCCAGCCCGGCCGCCCGGTCGGCCAAGCTGCCGTCGCCGCCGGTGCCCAGCGTCAGCAGCGTGCCCACCCCCGCGCCCGTCGCGGTGTCGGCCAGCGCCGCCTCGTTGCCCGGTGTGCAGACGAAGACCTTCGGCTCGGCATCGCCCAGGAAATAGCCGACCTCGGCCTTCGTATAGGCGGTGTTCAGCGGCAGATAGGCGGCCCCGACCCGCAGGCAGGCGAGATAGAGGAAGACCGCCTCCGGCGACTTTTCCACCTGCACCGCCACGCGGTCGCCCTTGGCGACGCCCAGCTCCGCCAGCAGCCGGGCATAGCGGCCGCTGATCTCCATCAGGTCGCGGTAGCTGTAGCGGCGACCGGACTCCAGCTCGATGAAGCTGCTGTCGGCATCGGCGGGAAAGCGGGCGGCGGCGATGTCGAAGAAGTTGTCGCTCATTCTGGTCGGACCTCTGCGGAACGGATTGTCCATCATACACATCAATCGGGCAGGGGAGCAGCGTAACGCGGCGACTGTGGGACGTCCCACATCCGCACCTCCGGATTACCGACACGAACAGTGGCGAAAAATCTCAACTCTTGCAGCACCCCATCACCATAAACTCTCCCGTTCGCGAAAAATGTGCGCGATGCTGATTATTTTCGGTGGAAACCGGCAAAGTGCTCGCGTAAGCACGAGTCAAGGCGCGGGAAAATCAACGAACAAACACAACCTCCCGCGACTGACGTGCCCACCCCGCCCCGGCAGTGCCGCCGGACGATACAGGAGACGGAGCGAATGACGGCCAACGACCCCAACAAGAGTCCCCCCTGCTTCGACTGCGCGACCAACGCCACCCAGCGGCTGGACGAGATGTTCATCGCCATGGGCCAGATGAAGCGCATCGCGCTGGGCCAGAAGCCGGCGGAACGCGCGGTGTTCCGCAAGCTGCACGGGGCCGCCCATGGCCGTCTGGTGATGGATCCCAACCGGCCGGAGGCGCTGCGCGTCGGCGTCTTCGCCAAGGATGAGTTGCCGGCCTGGGTGCGCTTCTCCAGCGACACCAGCCCGACCTCGCCCGATCTGGGCTCGACGCTCGGCATCGGCTTGAAGGTCTGGGGCGTCGATGGGGTCAACGCGCTGGGCGAGACGGGCAACGTCGCCGACTTCATCATGCAGAACTACCCGGTCTTCTTCGTCGACAACGCCGAGGAGATGTGCGAGTTCACCTATGCCGGCACGGTCCTGAAGGACTATCCCGGCTATCTCAAGAAGCACCCGAAGACCAACGACATCCTCGACGCCATGTCGGCCCAGGTCGACGGCAGCGTGCTGACCACCCAATATTGGGCGATCCTGCCCTTCGCCTTCGGCCCCGACCATTACGCCAAATACTCGCTGGTGCCGGAAACGCCGCCGCCCGGCCACCCGGCGGTCAACGTGCCGACCGACGACAAGAACTATCTCGCCACCGACCTCGCCAACCGGCTGCTGGAGGACGACTACCGCTTCACCTTCATGGTGCAGGTGGTGCCCAAGAGCGCCGGCTACCCACTGGACAAGGCGACGGAGGAATGGCCGACCGACCAGTACCCCTACCAGCCGGTGGCGACGCTGGTCCTGCCGAAGCAGGATGTCTGCGCCCGCGGCCAGGGCGACTATGGTCAGGAGCTGGCCTTCAACATTTGGCGCACGCCGGTGGAGCAGGCGCCGCAGGGCAGCATCGCCGCGGTGCGCAAGGTCGTCTACAACCACGGCGCCGATGTCCGCCATCAGGCCAACGGCCAGCCGCTGCAACAGCCGACGCAGCCCCGCGATCAGGCGCCGCCGCTGCCCAAGGACGACTGCATCGTCAAGGCGGTGATCTACCCGCCCATCGGCATCGCCCGCATCGGCAACGCGCCGGAGGGGTATATCGTCGGCCCCGAGGTGCCGAACCCGAAGCCGCTGATGGCCGGCGACGACCCGGCCCGGAATCCCTACCGTGACGCCGAAGGCCGGCTTCTGCCGCAAGCGGCGCGCTTCCGTATCTATGGGGTCAACGCCATGGGCCGGATCGTCCGCGAGCTGACCGCCACCGACAGCGGTGCCGACATCACCTGGAAGGTCCATCTCGCCAACAAGAAGTCGGCCTGGTACGGCTTCCAGCTGGCGCTCGACATTCCGGAAGCGGCGTCGGCCGACCCGACCACGCTGCGCAACCCGACCGTCGCCGACCGTCAGGCGCTGGTGCTGGATGCCGGCGAGCATGCCATCCACGCCGGCCATGGCCGCCAGAGCCACGAACTGGTCGCCGGCAAATTCATGCACCAGGGCGACCCGGTCTATCTCGGCCGCATGTGGTGCGAGAAGGGCGACCATCGCCTGCTGGTCACCGGCGGGCGCGGCAAATCGGCCTCCTACAACGGCACCAAGGCGATCACCTTCGGCAACAACGAGGGCTGGCACGACGACACCTCCGACGGCCCGGTCGATGCGGTGGTCAAGCTGAACGGCATGGAGCTGCCGGTCACCCCCGCCTGGATCGTCGTCGCCCCGCCGAACTACGGGCCGCAGCGCAAGTCGGTCCGCACCATGTGGGACCTGATGCGCGACGTGGCGATCCAGGCCGGAACCCTGCCGAAGCCCACCCGCCCGTCCTTCACCCACGACATCTACCCGGTGTTCGAGCGGATGACCGGCCTGCAATGGGTCAATGCCGGTTTCGCCGCCGGGTTCGGCTGGAACTCCGCCAACGACTTCACCAAGCCGGAGTGGATCGCGCGGCTCAGCGACCGCAGCCTCGCCAACCAGGAAACCCGGCGGGTGCTGAAGAACTCCTTCCGCCATGACGCGGTGGACAGCTGGTCGCCGACGCCCTGGCCCTGGGTCTATGGCGACGCGATGAACATCCCGCCGGCCGAGACGCCGCGCCAATACACCTCCCTGACGCAGACGCAGCTTGAGTTCCTCGACCAGTGGGTCGCCGGCGATTTCGACGATGATTGGGGCAAGGTCCCGGTCTATACCGACTTCGATCAGGTCCCGCTGGACGAGCAGGGCGATGTGCTGACCCGCGCGGCGCTCGACTTCTGCCTCGCCGACGCCTTCCATCCCGGCTGCGAGATGACGTGGCCGGTCCGCGCCGCCACCCTGTATATGGAGCCGTTCCGCTTCGCCCATGCGCCGAAGGGATGGGTCGAGCCGGGGCTGGGCGCCATCCTGTCCAGCGACACGGTGACCATTCCCAACGGCCCGCTCTATGGACAGCTTCCCGGCGGCATCACCCGCTGGATGGCGGTGCCGTGGCAGACCGACACCGGCAGCTGCCGCTCCGGCTACGATGCCAGCTACGACCCCAACGTCCCCACCTTCTGGCCGGCCCGCGTGCCGAACGAGGTGCTGACGCGCGAGAACTACGACATCGTGATGGACGCCGCCCAGCCGGCCCAGGTGCGTCTGGCCGCCTTCGCCAACCGCGCCGCCTGGGTGGCGCCGCTGGGCACCACCAGCTACACCGACCAGATCAACAACATGATCCATCACTTCGACCATCTCGGCGTCGTCGAGGTCAATCCCGGCCCGACCGATCCGGAAGGCGCCAAGCTGTTCCCGCCGCTGATCGAGGTGGAGGACCAGCACATCCCCATCCCCGACGTGGACGACACCGTCGATACCAAGGCGGTTCGGGCTGCCCACCGCACACTGTCCAGCAAGGCGCCGGCCCCGTCGGGCGGCGGTGGCGGGCTGCGGGCGACCCAGCCGGTCGACCTCAGCCGGATCGACAAGGTCCGCCGCTTCCCGCGCGGGCTGCGGTGATTCGGGTCGGTACGCCCGTAACAGGCGGGTCGGAGACGGACAAGGCCGTGGCTCGTGCGGTTGGGGTGGATGCGGTCGTGGTCGGGGCAGGCCCCGCCGGGACCGCCTTCGCCCTCAACCTCGCGCCGCTGCACCGGGTGCTGGTGCTGGACCGGCGGGCCGGCCCCGCCGTCCGCATCGGTGAATCGCTGGCCCCGGCGGCGCGCCGCCTGTTGACCGACATGGGGCTGTGGGACGCCTTCCTCGCCGAAGGCCACTCCCCCTGCCATGGCGGCCGGTCGGTCTGGGGCGGGCCGCTGCCGGTCGAGGCCGACAATCTGCGCGACCTTGACGGGCCGGGCTGGCACCTCGACCGCGGCCGGTTCGACGGCTGGCTCCGCCGGGTGGCGGCCTCACGCGGCGCCGTCCTGCAGATCCCGGCCCAGCTGCTGTCGGTGAACAGGGCAGGGGAGGGCTGGCTGCTTGAGGTGGAGACCGCCAGCCGCCGCCTTCCCGTCCACGCCCGCCTGCTGGTCGATGCCGGCGGTCGCGGCTCACCGCTCGCCAAGCGCTTCGGTGCCCGCCGGGCGGTGTCGGACCGGCTGGTCTGCGGCTGGGTCCATGGCCGGGACGCCCCCGGCCGCCAGTCCGGCCTGACCTGGATCGAGGCGGAGCCGGACGGCTGGTGGTACAGCGCCCCACTGCCCGCCGGCCGCCGGGTCGTCGCCTTCCACACCGACGCCGACCTGCCCGCCGCGGCGGATGCCCGCGACACGGCATCGCTGCTGCGCCGGCTGTCCGGCTGCTCCGTGCTTTCGGACTCGTTGCGCGCCTGTGGTTTCGAACCGGAGGGGCAGGAAGAGGGGAGGGGCGGTTTCTGCGCCGCCCACAGCAGCACCTTGTCCCCCGCGTCCGGTGAAGGCTGGCTGGCGGTCGGCGATGCCGCGCTGGGCTTCGACCCGCTGTCGTCGCAGGGCATCTTCAACGCGCTCTACACCGGCTTGGCCGCGGCGGAGGCCGCCCACCGTCATCTGTTCGGCGATCCCGGCGCACTGTCTGGCTACGCCGCCGGCCTGACACCGATCCGCGACGCCTACCGCGCCCATCTGCGTGCGTGGTACGGCCTGGAACGCCGCTGGCAAGACCGCCCCTTCTGGCAACGGCGTCTCTCAATCCCCCTCTCCCCCCCGGGGAGAGGGTCGGGGTGAGGGGGATGCACGGCGGGACCTTCGTGAAAGTCCTGCGGCGCTTCCCCCCCCCCCCCACCCCCCCCCCCGGGGGG
>NZ_LGQU01000038.1:0-32644 GCF_003115935.1 Azospirillum sp. TSH20 | reverse complement strand
AACGGCTACCAACTGCCGCCGCCTGCGCATCCCTTCTCACAACACGGTATAAACTTGTCAAAGAACCCGCAGCACTGAAACATGCCGCTTCCGAACATCTCAGCGGCGCTCCGTTCTGGATCACCGCGTCGTGTTCGGCTTATTTAGTGATCTTTACTTTCGTTGTCAACCTTTTTTTTTCGAGGTGTTCGACACTTACTTGTTCGGACCGCCGTTTCCTTTGAAGCGTCACTGCCTTGTGGGCCGTGCTGCGTCGCGGGAGGCGGTGTATAGGCCGGCTGGCCGATGCCGCGCAAGGGCTTTTTTCGCCTTCCCGCACTTTTCGATCAAATCACCTGAATCAACCGATCCGCTCGCGCACCTCCGCCCCGATCTGGAAGGAGCGCAGGCGGGCGGCGTGGTCGTAGATCTGGCCGGCCAGGATCAGCTCGTCGGCCTGGGTGGCGCGGACGATCTCCGACAGTTTGGCCGCCACTTGGTCCGGCGTACCCACCGCGGCCATGGTGCCGAGCGCGCGGTCCACCATCATCTTCTCGGCCGGGCTGCTCCACCAGGAGTCGATGTCGTCGACCGGCGGCGGCAGCTTGCCCGGTGTGCCGCGGCGCAGGCTGGCGAACTGCTGCTGGGCGGAGGAATAGATGCGCCGGGCCTCGGCCTCGGTGTCGGCGGCGAAGATATTGGCGGCCACCATGGCGTGCGGCTTGTCGAGCGTCGCCGACGGCTCGAAGCGGGCGCGGTAGATCGCCAGCGCCTCCATCAGCATGTCGGGCGCGAAGTGGGAGGCGAAGGCGAAGGGCAGCCCCAGCATCGCCGCCAGCTGCGCGCTGAACAGGCTGGAACCCAGCAGCCACAGGGGCACCTTCAGCCCGGCCCCCGGCACGGCGCGGATGCGCTGGTTGGGCTCCGGCTCCTCGAAATACATCTGCAGTTCGACCACATCCTGCGGGAAGCGGTCACCGCTGTCGGTCATATCGCGGCGCAGAGCCCGCGCCGTCATCATGTCGGTGCCCGGCGCGCGGCCGAGGCCGAGGTCGATGCGGCCGGGATAGAGGGACTCAAGCGTGCCGAACTGCTCCGCCACCATCAGCGGCGCGTGGTTGGGCAGCATCACCCCGCCCGACCCGACGCGGATGGTCGAGGTGCCGGCGGCGACATGGGAGATCACCACGGCGGTGGCCGCACTGGCGATGCCCGGCATGTTGTGATGCTCGGCCAGCCAATAGCGCTTGTAGCCCCAGCGCTCGGCATGGCGGGCGAGGTCCAGGGTGTTGCGGAAGCTGTCGGCGGCGGTCGCCCCCTGGACGATCGGGCTGAGGTCGAGAACGGAAAAGGGGATCATGGCTCGGTCCGTGGTGGGGGCCGGCTGGCGGCCATCTGTTGCCATTCAAGGTATGGTCGGGGCGGCGCGGGTTCCACGCCAGCTCCTGCGCGGCTGCCCTGCGTTCGAAGATCGGCCGGCGTCACGACTGGTCGTCGCTGTAGAGCCGCCGGCCGATGGGCTCCAACGTCAGGCCCTGGACCAGGATGGTGAAGGCGACGACGACATAGCAGACCGCCAGGATGGAATCGCGGTAGGGGCTGGCCGGCAAAGACAGCACCAGCGCCACCGCGATGCCGCCGCGCAACCCCGCCCAGGTCAGGATGATCAGCGCACTGGTCTTGCCGCTGCGCCCCACATGCATCAGCAGGGCCGGGGTCAGGCTGAGCAGCCGGACGACCAAAGCCAGCGGCACGGCCAGCGCAGCGGCCAGCAGGGCCGGCCCCGTCCAGGTGATGACCACCGTCGCCTCCAGCCCGACCAGCAGGAACAGCAGGGCGTTCAGCACGGAATCGATCATCGCCCAAACCACCTGCAGATCACGGCGGCTCTCGTCGCTGCTGACATGCTTCTCGGTGGTATAGCCGATCAGCAGCCCGGCGACGACGACGGCAATCGGCCCCGACACGCCCAGCCGGCTGGCGAGCGAATAGGTCCCCAGCACCAGCGCCAGCGATATCGTCAGTTCCACCGTGCTCTCGTCGATCCGCCGTTTCGCCTGATAGGCGATCCAGCCGCAGACGAAGCCGAGGGCGGCACCGCCGAACGCCTCCTTGACGAAGTCCAGCGCGACCTCCGCCGCCTCCAGATCTTTGTCGCTGCCGGTGGCGAGGTGGAGCAGCGTCGCGAACACCACCACACCGACACCGTCGTTGAACAGGCTTTCGCCTGAGATCACGGAGCGGAGAGTCTCTGGGACCGGCAGCCGCCCGAGGATGCCATGCACCGCCACCGGATCGGTCGGCGCGATGGCGGCACCCAGCACCATGCACCAGATCAGCGGCACGTCGATCCCCGCCAAGCGGAAGATGAAACTCAGCCCCAACCCCATCAGGCCGGTGAACAGCATCACCCCCAGCGTCGCCAATGCCAGCACCGTCCATTTCCGCTTCAGCAGGGCGCACAGATCCTCGTTCACCGCGGCTGCGTAGAGCAGCAGGCTGAGAATGCCGTCGAGCAGGATCTCCGGCAGACTGACCTGCTGGATCAGGTTGCGCAGCCAATTGCCCACGCCAAGGCTGGCGCTGAGCGAATCCGCGCCGCTCACCAGCAGCGCCAGCGCCAGCCCTTCGAAGAACAGCGCGATGGTGCTGGGCAGCTTCAGCCACTTGTAATTGATGAAGCCGAAGGCAGCCGCCAGAGTCAGCAGGATGGCGGCCAGATGGAACGGACCCACGGGCGTTCTCCAAAGAAAGCGGTACAAAATGAGCGGCTGCCCGTCTGATCTCCCAGGGCCGATCTCCCGGACAGGACAAGAAGCGGTGGGCAGATATGATGATCTCGACAACATCAGCGGAGGCGTGAACGTCGCGCCTGCATAAGGAGTCAAGAAACCTACTCCCAAATGGCTAGATGCCGCTGATTGCCACCCATCCTGCGATTGCCTATTCTCGCGCCATGATCTGTGTGAATGCCCCTATCTTTTTCCGGACTACCGGGCATCGTCGACGCAAACCCGCGGCGGCGGTGTTCGTCGCATGACGACCGATCCGGTCTGGCAGGATGCCGCAAGGCTGCGGCAGGCCGGGGTGTCCGGCAGTTCGGCTCCGGGCGGTCCGGCTCCGGACAGTCCGGCTCCGGGCGGGCCGGACGTCTTCACCGGCGGTGGGGAGATGGGCCGGCGGATGCGGGCGATGGACTGGTCGGCCACGCCGCTCGGCCCGGCAGAGGACTGGCCGCAGTCGCTACGCACCATCGTCAACCTGATGCTGACCTCCAGCTTCCCGATGTTCGCGGTCTGGGGGCCGCAACTGACCTTCCTCTACAATGACAGCTACCGCCCGATCCTGGGCGACAAGCCGGAGGCGCTGGGCCGTCCCTTCGCCGAGGTGTGGGCCGACATCTGGCCCGACCTGACCCCCCTGGTGGCGCGGGCGCTTGCCGGCGAAGCGACCTATCATGAGGACCGGCGGCTGGTGATGGAGCGGCACGGCTACCGCGAGGAGACCTATTTCACCTTCTCCTACAGCCCGGTCCGCGACGAGACCGACCACGTCGCCGGCATGTTTTGCGCCTGCACCGAGAACACCGCCCGCGTGCTGGCCGAACGGCGGCTGACCTTCCAGCTCGATCTGGCGGAGCGGCTGCGCGGGCTGAACGACCCGGTCGGCATCACCGCGGCCGCCGCCGAGGCGATCGGCCGCCATCTGCGGGTGGCGCGGGCCGGCTATGGCCGCACCGATCCGACCGGCAGCCTGATCTCGGTCGAGCGCGACTGGAGCGACAGCGGGGTGGCGAGCCTCGCCGGGGAGTCCCGCCTGCTCGACAGCTTCGGCCCGGCGCTGATCGCGGAGCTGCGGGCGGGATACACGCTGCGCGTGGACGACGTCGCCACCGATCCGCGCATCTCCGATCCCCACACCGGTGGCGGCGGACCGGCGGCGGCCTTCGCCGGCATCGGTGCGCGCTCCTTGCTGGTGGTCCCGCTGCTGAAGGCGGGACAGCTGACGGCGATCCTCTATCTGCATGAAACCAGGGCGCGCCATTGGACCGACACCGACGCCGCCCTGGCGGAGGATGTGGCGGAGCGGACCTGGGCCGCGGTGGAACGCGCGCTCGCTGAGGCGGCCTTGCGCGCCGCCAACAAGGCGCTGATGCGCGAACGCGCCGCGGTCGAGGCAGCCAACGCCCGGCTGGCGGCGGAGGGGGAGCGGCTGCGCACCCTGTTCCGGCAGGCGCCGGGCTTCATGTGCGTGCTGCGCGGGCCGGACCATGTCTTCGAGATGGCGAACGACACCTACATGCAACTGGTCGGCCGCCAGGATCTGGTGGACCGCCCGGCGCGCGAGGCTCTGCCGGAGGTGGAGGGCCAGGGCTTCTTCGAACTTCTCGACCGCGTCTATGCCAGCGGCGAGACCTTCGTCGGGCGCGGCATGCCGATCCGCTTCCAGCGCCGTCCGGGCGAACCGCTGGAGGAACGCTTCCTCACCTTCGTCTATCAGCCGATCCGGGATGAGGACGGGCGCGTCAGCGGCCTGTTCGTGGAGGGCAGCGACATCACCGAGGCCAAACGGGCGGAGGAGGAGCTGCATCAGCTCAACGCCACGCTGGAGGCCCGCGTCGCCGAGGAGGTGGCGGAGCGCGAGCGCGTCCAGGTCGCCCTGCTGCAGACGCAGAAGACGGAGGCGCTGGGCCAGATGACCGGCGGCGTCGCCCACGACTTCAACAATCTGCTGCAGGCGCTGTCGGGCTGCCTGCACATGATCGAGAAGCGGGCGGAGGGAACGCACATCCAGCCGCTGGTCGATGCCGGGCGGCAGGCGGTGGACCGCGGCGCCAAGCTGGTGCAGCAGCTGATGGCCTTCGCCCGCCGGCAGGCGCTGCGGCCGGAGACGGTCGATCTGCGCGACCGCGTGCTCGGCATGTCGGAGTTGCTGAACCGGGCGGCGCGCGCCGACATCCGGCTGGAGATCGACTTCACCACCGGGCTGTGGCCGGTGGAGGTCGATGCGACCCAACTGGAACTGGCTCTGCTGAACCTCGTGGTCAATGCGCGGGATGCGATGCCCGACGGCGGCGCCCTGACGATCCGGGCGGCCAACGTGATCCTGACGCCCGGCGACGCGCGGGCGCCCCAGGGCGTTTCGGACGGGCTGCCGGGAGAATTCGTGCAGCTGACGGTGAGCGACACCGGCACCGGCATGCCGGCCGACGTGCGGGCGCGCGCCTTCGATCCCTTCTTCACCACCAAGGAGATCGGCAAGGGCAGCGGGCTGGGCCTGTCGCAGGTCTACGGCTTCGCCCGCCATTCCGGCGGAACCGCCTGGATCGAGAGCGAGGAGGGGCGCGGCACCACCATCGGGCTGCTGATCCGCCGCTCCGGCACCGCTCCGGCCACGGCGGCCGAGCCGGCGATGGATGAGGCGGGCGCCACCCGCGTCGGAGGCCATGTTCTGGTGGTGGAGGACGACCCCATCGTGGCGCTGACCGTCGCGACCGCGCTGGAGGATGCCGGCTTCACCATCACCCGCGCCACCACCGCCGACGAGGCGCTGCCCCTGCTGGAGGCCGGCGGGTTCGATTTGCTGTTCAGCGACGTGGTGATGCCCGGCACCATGAGCGGCGTCGATCTGGCCCGCACCGCGCAACGGCTCCGCCCGGACCTGCCCGTCGTGCTGGCGACCGGCTACAGCGAGGATGTCGCCCGCGCCACCGGGGTGATGGTGCTGCCGAAACCCTACCGCATCGACCGTTTGGTCGAGGTGCTGGACACGCTGCTGACGGATGCTGGGCTCCCCTCTCCCCCCCGGGGAGAGGGTTAGGGTGAGGGGGTCGCGCGGCGAAGATCTTCAAGTATCGCGCACTCCCCGCTCCGTACAGAATCCATGCTCTGCTTCCCCCTCACCCCGACCCTCTCCCCGGGGGGGAGAGGGGGATGCCTTCGGGGAGAGATGGGCGGCAGTCGCAAGCCTCAATCCCCCGCAGCTGGCTGCGGCATGGCGCCGTGGCCGGGGCGGCGGCGGACGAACAGGCGGTAGACGGCGACGAAGAAGACCGGCACGAACAGAATCGCCAGCACGGTCGCGGAGATCATGCCGCCCATCACGCCGACGCCGATGGCGTTCTGGCTCTCCGACCCGGCGCCGGTGCTGATCGCCAGCGGCAGCACGCCGAGGATGAAGGCCAGCGAGGTCATGATGATCGGGCGCAGGCGCTGACGGCAGGCTTCCGCCGCCGCTTCCTTCAGCTCCATGCCCTGGTCGTACAGCGCCTTGGCGAACTCCACGATCAGGATGGCGTTCTTCGCCGACAGGCCGATGGTGGTCAGCAGGCCGACCTGGAAATAGACGTCGCTCGGCAGGCCGCGCAGCGTCGCCGCGATGACGGCGCCGATGACGCCCAGCGGCACCACCATGATCACCGACACCGGCACCGACCAGCTCTCATAGAGCGCGGCCAGGCACAGGAAGACGATGATCATCGACAGGGCGTAGAGCGCCGGCGCCTGCGAGCCGCTGAGCCGTTCCTCGTAAGAGAGGCCGGTCCACTCGTAGCCGATGCCCTGCGGCAGCTTCTGCATCATCGCCTCCATCTCGGCCATCGCCTCGCCCGAACTGATGCCCGGTGCGGCCGATCCCTGGATGTTCAGCGACGAGGAGCCGTTGTAGCGCTCCAGCTTGGGCGAACCGTAGATCCACTGCGCCGTCGTGAAGGCGGAGAAGGGCACCATCTGGCCGCTGGAGTTGCGCACGTACCAGCGGTCGATGTCGCTGGGCTGCATGCGATAGGGCGCGTCGGCCTGGAGATAGACCTTCTTCACCCGGCCGCGGTCGATGAAGTCGTTGACGTAGGACGAGCCCCAGGCCGCCGACAGCGTCGTGTTGATGTCGCTGAGCGACAGGCCGAGCGCGCTCGCCTTCTCTCGGTCGATGTCGAGCTTGAACTGCGGCGTGTCCTCCAGCCCGTTGGGGCGGACGCCGACCAGCTTGGGGTTCTGCGCCGCCATGCCGAGCAGCTGGTTGCGCGCCTGCATCAGCCGGTCATGGCCCAGCCCGCCGCGGTCGACCAGCTGAAGGTCGAAGCCGGTGGCGTTGCCGAGGCCCGGAACCGACGGCGGCAGGAAGGAGAAGACGACCGCGTCCTTCAGCTTCGACATCGCCCCCATCACCCGGCCGGCGATGGCCTGCGGCTTCTGCGACGGCAGGGGACGCTCGCTCCAGTCCTTCAGCCGGACGAAGGCCATGCCGGCATTCTGGCCGCGGCCGGAGAAGTTGAAGCCGACGATGGTGAACAGGCCCTCGACGTTGTCCTTCTCCTTTTCCAGGAAATAGGCGGTGACGGTCTTGGCGGTCTCGGCGGTGCGCTGGGAGCTGGCGTTCGGCGGCGCCGACCACAGCACGAACAGCTGGCCGCGGTCCTCCGTCGGCAGGAAGGAGGACGGCATCTGCAGGAACAGGTAGCCGAGGCCGCCCAGGATCAGCAGATAGGCGATGAAATAACGGCCCAGCCGGTTGACCGCCCCGCGCACGCCGCGGACATAGACCCGGCTGCCGGCGTCGAAGCCGCGGTTGAACAGGCCGAAGAAGCCGCCGCGGGCATGGCCATGCCCAACAGCCACCGGCTTCAGGATGGTGGCGCAGAGCGCCGGCGTCAGCACCAGGGCGACCAGCACCGACAGGGCCATCGCCGAGACGATGGTCAGCGAGAACTGGCGGTAGATGGCGCCGGCCGACCCGCCGAAGAAGGCCATCGGCACGAACACCGCCGACAGAACCAGCGCGATGCCGACCAGCGCGCCGGTGATCTGGTCCATCGACTTGCGCGTCGCCTCGCGCGGGGGAAGCCCCTCCTCGCTCATCACGCGCTCGACATTCTCGACCACGACGATGGCGTCGTCCACCAGCAGGCCGATCGCCAGCACCATGCCGAACATCGTCAGCACGTTGATGGAGAAACCGAAGGCCGACAGCACGCCGAAGGTGCCGAGCAGAACCACCGGCACCGCGATGGTCGGGATCAGCGTCGCGCGGAAATTCTGCAGGAACAGGTACATCACGACGAAGACGAGGACGATCGCCTCGAACAGCGTCTTGATGACCTCGTGGATCGACAGCTGGACGAAGGGGGTGGTGTCGTAGGGGTAGATGACCTCGATGCCGGCCGGGAAGAAGGGCTGGAGTTCCGCCACCCGCGCCTTGACCGCGGCGGCGGTGTTCAGCGCGTTGGCGCCGGTCGCCAGCTTGATGCCGACGCCCGCCGCCGGCTTGCCGTTGTAGGCGGCGTTGATCTCATAGGTTTCCGACCCGATCTCGATCCGCGCCACGTCGCGCAGCCGCACCTGGGACCCGTCGGGGTTCACGCGCAGCAGGATGGCGCCGAACTGCTCCGGCGTCTGCAGGCGGGACTGGGCGGTGATGGTGGCGTTGATCTGCTGGCCCGGAACGGCGGGGGCGCCGCCGAGCTGGCCGGCGGAGACCTGGGCGTTCTGGGTCTTGATCGCGTTGGTGACGTCGGTGGTGGTCAGCGCGAAGTTGTTCAGCGCGTCGGGGTCGAGCCAGATGCGCATGGCATGCTGCGGCCCGAAGACGGTGATGTCGCCGACGCCTTCGACGCGGCTCAGCGTGTCCTGCAGGTTGGAGGTGACGTAGTCGGCGATGTCGCCCTGGCTGAGGCGGCCGTCGCTCGACACGAAACCGACCACCAGCAGGAAGTCGTTGCCGGCCTTCGACACCTGAATGCCGCGCTGCTGGACCTCCTGCGGCAGCAGGGGAACCGCCAGCTGCAGCTTGTTCTGCACCTGGACCTGGGCGATGTCGGGGTTGGCCTCCGGCTCGAAGGTCAGGGTGATGGTGACGTTGCCGGAGGAGTCGCTGTTGGAGGACATGTAGCGGAAATGGTCGAGCCCGGTCATCTTCTGCTCGATGACCTGGGTGACCGTGTCCTCCAGCGTCTTGGCCGAGGCGCCGGGATAGCTTGCGGTGATCGACACCGTCGGCGGCGCGATCTTCGGATATTGCTCGACGGGCAGCCGCAGGATCGCCAGCGCACCCGCCATCATGATGACGATGGCGATGACCCAGGCGAAGACCGGCCGGTCGATGAAGAATTTTGACATGGGAGCGGTTCCTGGGGTCGGTATCCGGGGATCAGCGGGCCGAGGCGGCCTTTTCCGGCAGCGATGCAAGGGCGTTCTGGGCCGGCACCGGCTTCACCTCGGCACCCGGCTTGACCTTCTGCAGGCCCTCGACCACCACGCGCTCGCCGACGACCAGGCCGTCCGACACCAGCCAGACATTGCCGACCGCGCGTTCGGTCTTGATGGTGCGCGGGTTCACCTTGTTGTCGGCCCCAACCACCCAGACGCGGGCGGAGCCGTCCGGCCCGCGGGCGACCGCGGCCTGCGGCACGGTGATGGCGTTCTCGGCCACCCCCTGCTCGACGCGGGCGCGGACGAACAGGCCGGGCAGCAGGTCCTTGTTCGGGTTGGGAAAGACCGCGCGCAGCTGGACCGAACTGGTGCCGGCATCCACCGTCACGTCGGAGAATTGCAGCTCGCCCTTCGCCGGGTAGGCGGTGTCGTCGCCGCTGGCGTTGCTGTTCAGGAACAGCGTCACCGGGATCTTGCCGGGCTCGGCCGGGCGGATGCGGCCGGTCGCCATATCCTCGCGCAGCTTCATCAGCTGCGAGGCGGTCTGCGTCACGTCGACATAGATCGGGTCGAACTGCTGGATGGTGGCCAAGGCCGTCGCCTGGTTGGCGGTGACCAGCGCGCCTTCCGTCACCGCCGACTTGCCGATGCGGCCGGAGATGGGGGCGAACACCTTGGTGTAGTTCAGGTTGATGCTGGCGAGGTTGTAGGCGGCCTTGGCGGCGGCGACCTGCGCCTCGTTCTGCTTCAGCGACGCCTGGACGTCGTCGAAGTCCTGCTTGCTGACCACGCTGTTCTTGACCAGATCGCCGTAGCGCGACGCCTTGTTGCGGGCGGCCTGCAGGTTCGCCTCCGCCTTCTGGACATCGGCCTGGGCGCTCGCCAGCGATGCCTGGTAGGTGGCGGGGTCGATCTGATAGAGCTGGTCGCCGGCCTTGACGTCGCTGCCCTCGCGGAACAGGCGCTTCAGCACGATGCCGCTGACCTGCGGCCGGATTTCGGCGATCCGGTAGGCGGCGGTGCGGCCGGGAAGCTCGGTGGTCACGGTCAGGCGCTGAGGCTCGATGGTGAGGACCGACACCTCCGGCGGGCCGCCGCCCTGGGGCTGTCCGCCCGCCTGCTTCTGCTGGTTGCAGCCGGCGAGCAGCACGATCAGGCAGGCCGCCGCGGCCAGCGTCATGAATGGATTGGATCTGGACATCTCTTTCCTCGTCTCGGCGCCGCGCGTCGGCGGACCCGTCTCCCTGCTACGCCGGGCTTCGGTTGGTCCGGCACATCCCCGTTGCTTAGTACTGTCTCATACAGTACAGTGTACCAGACGATACAGTCAGAATGCTGCACCGCGCAAGAGGGTTCCGCAGATGTCCGACGCTAATGTCCGACAGGGGACCCCGTGGAAAGGCGCTGAATCAAAAATGGACCCGGCTGCGGCCGCCGCACCGGAAGGGAACGCACGATGACCAGCAACCACAAGGCGCGGATCGATACCGGGCAGGAAACACCCGCCAATGTCACGGCCGTCTGCGGCCCGTCCACCTGCGGCCCGCGCGGCATGGCGCGCCGGCAGGCGATCCTGACGGCGGCCCGCCGGCTGTTCATCGAGAAGGGGTTCGAGAAGACGACGCTGAGCGACATCATCGCCGTCGCCGGCGGGTCCCGTGCCACGCTGTACGAGCATTTTGGCGACAAGGAGGGCCTGTTCCGCGCCATCATGGAAGAGGACAACGCTATGTTCCTCTCCGGTCTCGCCACCGCCCAGGCGGACGAGCATGTGACGCCGGAAGCCGGGTTGACCGCCTTCGCCCTGCATCTGGTCAAGGCCCTGCTGAACGAGGAGACGACCGCCACCCTCCGCGTCCTGATCGCGGAGGGCGACCGCGTGCCCGACATCGCCGAGGCCTTCTTCCGCATCGGGCCGGAGAACGCCATCCGACGGCTGGCGGACTATCTGCGGCGGCTGTCGGACAGCGGCGCCTTGCGGATCGACGATCCGGCCGCCGCGGCGCAGGCCTTCCTCGGCATGGTCACCGGCAATCTGGTGATCCGCCGCCTGATCCTGCCGCAGAGCGCTCCGGCCATCCCCGACCTCGATCGCTATGTCCGGCAGGCGGTGCGGCTGTTCCTGAACGGGGCTCGCGTGCCGCAAACCAAGACGGATTGACGACGACAAGCCGTCAGATCGTCTCCGCCGCCTCCTCTCCCACGCCCTGGTCGCGGTTGGCCTTGGTCAGCGGTTCGGCGATGTCCTCCAGCCCCTTGCCTTCGGCGTCGACGCCATAGACCAGGGCGACCATTCCGCCGAACATCATCACCACCGATCCCACCACATAGCCCCAGAACAGCGGGTCGCGCTCCGTCCCCTCCCCCACCAGCCAGCCGAACAGCAGCGGGCCGGTGGAGCCCACCACCTGGGCGATGGCGAAGAAATAGGAGATCGCCTGCGCCCGGACCTCCAGCGGGAAGATCTCGCTGACCGTCAGATAGGCGGACGAGGCGCCGGCCGAGGCGAAGAAGAAGGAGACGCACCAGAAGATCGTGTGCGTGTTCGCCGTCAGCACCCCCTGGCGGAACAGGAAGGCCGAGACCAGCAGCACCACGCCCGCCAGCAGATAGGTGCCGAAGATCATCCGCCGCCGCCCCACCGTGTCGAACAGCGGCCCCAGCAGCAGCGGCCCGATCAGGTTGCCGGCGGCGAAGGGGAAGAAATAGAGCGCCGTCTGCGACGGATCGAGATGGTAGAAATTCTGCAGAACCAGGGCATAGGTGAAGAAGATCGCGTTGTAGAGGAAGGACTGCGTCACCATCATCGTCACGCCCAGGAAGGTGCGCGACGGGTATTGCCGGAAGAACACGTCGACCAGCTGTGCCCAGGACACATGATCTTCCGGAATGATGTGCATGGCACGTTTGGGATCGACCGGGGCCAGCGCCTTGCCCTGCGCGCGCACGCTGGCCTCGATGTCGTCGACGATGCGCTCGGCCTCGTCCTCCATCCCGTGGGTGACCATCCAGCGCGGGCTTTCCGGGATGTGCCGGCGCAAATAGATGATGATCAGTCCCAACAGCGGGCCGATGAAGAAGGCGATGCGCCAGCCGAGATTTTCCGGCACCAGTGAATGGTCGAGCAGGAAGACGCTGCCGACCGCGCCGATCATCGCGCCGCCCCAATAGGTGCCGTTGATGGCGATGTCGACCCGGCCGCGGAAACGCGCGGGGATCAGTTCGTCGATGGCGGAGTTGACGGCGGCATATTCACCGCCGATGCCCATCCCGGCGATGAAGCGCCAGACATAGAGGAACCAGGGCGTCCAGGCGAAACCGGCGATGCCCGACGCGATCAGGTAGAGCGCCAGCGTGGTGATGAACAGCTTCTTGCGCCCCCAGCGGTCGGTCAGCCGCCCGAAAACCAGCGCGCCCACCACCTGCCCCATCAGGTAGACGGTGCCGGCGAACCCGACCTCGGCACTCGACATGCCCAAGGTTTCCTTGTAGCCGGAGGCGGAGATCAGCTGGATTTCGATGCCGTCGAGAATCCAGCTGACGCCCAGCCCGACCACCACCATCCAGTGGAAGCGCGCCCAGGGCAGCCGGTCCATCCGGGCGGGGACGAGGCTGCTCACCGCGGCGGTGCTCCTGACGGCACTGGTTCCTGCGGTCATGTCGGGGGGCTCCTCGAGGCTGACGGTCGGGCGGCGTTCCGGTGTCCGGTGAAACGCCCTGCGCCGCCGGAAGGTTTCCGCACATGCTGGACCCGATCAAATGTCTGGTCTGCAAATCATCACGGCACTCCTCATTTCCCGTTGCGCTTTTGGATCGATCCAATTACCGTGTACGAACACTGAGAGAGCGGGACCGCCGTCGTCGCGGCGTCCCGGCGGTCCGGGTGAGGCTTCCCCGGACGACAGCCCAAGCGGACAAAGGCAATCCGCGCGACGCCGGCCTTAAAGGGCGGCGCGACGCGGGTGCGGAGGAACGCCCGTGACCTACGATTTTCAATTCGACGCGGTGTTCGCGTCGTGGGATTACCTGCTCGACGGCGCCTGGCTGACCGTCAGGCTGTCGTTCGGCGCCATGGCCATCGGCCTGGTGATCGCCATCGTCTGCGCGCTGGGCAAGACCTCCGGGCCCAAGCCGGTGCGCTGGCTGATCAACGCCTATATCGAGGTCATCCGCAACACGCCCTTCCTGGTGCAGATCTTCCTGATCTTCTTCGGGCTGCCGAGCATCGGCCTCAGGCTGTCGCCGGATGTGGCGGCGCTGATCGCGATGGTCGTCAATGTCGGCGCCTATGCCACCGAGATCATCCGCGCCGGCATCGAATCCATCCACAAGGGCCAGATCGAAGCCGGGCTGGCGCTGGGGCTGCGGCCGCTGCAGGTCTTCCGCTATGTCGTGCTGAAGCCGGCGCTACGCACGGTCTATCCGGCGCTGACCAGCCAGTTCATCCTGCTGATGCTGAGTTCGAGCGTGGTGTCCGCCATCTCCGCCGACGAGCTGACGTCGGTCGCCAACAACATCCAGTCGCAGACCTTCCGCAGCTTCGAGATCTACATCGTGGTGACCGGCATCTATCTGGTGCTGGCGCTGATGTTCTCGGCGCTGTTCGCCGGCATCTACCGGCTGGCCTTCGCCTATACCGTTGACCGGCGCTGAGAGGGGGCTGAGCGATGATCCGCGCATTTGGATACAACGAATTCCTGTTCCTGCTCAGCGCCGTGCAATGGACGCTGATGCTGTCGGTCATCGCCTTCATCGGCGGCGGCATCGTCGGGCTGTTCGTGGCGCTGGGCCGCACGTCCGACGTGAAGCCGCTGCGCTTGCTGGCGACCGGCTACATCCAGGTCTTCCAGGGCACGCCGCTGCTGATGCAGCTGTTCCTCGTGTTCTTCGGCGCCACCGTGATCGGCATTGACATGAGCCCGTGGGTCGCCGCGGTGGTCGGGCTGACGCTGAACACCAGCGCCTTCCTGGGCGAGATCTGGCGCGGCTGCATCCAGTCGGTGCCGCGCGGCCAGTGGGAGGCGGCGTCGGCGCTCGGCCTGCGCTATCCCGGCCTGATGCGCTACGTGATCCTGCCGCAGGCGGTGAAGGTCGCCGTGCCGCCGACCGTGGGATATCTGGTCCAGGTGATCAAGGGCACCTCGCTGGCCGCCATCATCGGCTTCGTCGAGCTGACCCGTGCCGGGCAGATCGTCAACAACGCCACCTTCCAGCCCTTCCTGGTCTTCAGCATCGTCGCCGCGATCTATTTCGCGCTGTGCTGGCCGCTGTCGCTGTTGAGTCAGCGTCTGGAAGCCCGCTACGCCGCGCCTTCCCGTTAAACACCCAATAAGCACTTGGAGGAAACACCCATGGCCTTCACCGTCACCCGCCGCCTCGTCGTCGCCGGCGCCCTGATGTCCGCCGCTATTGGCCTCACCGCCACCGCGCACGCCCAGAGCGTCGAGGAGATCAAGGGCAAGGGCAAGCTGACCATCGGCATGCTGGTCGACTTCCCGCCCTTCGGCATCACCAATAGCGAAGGCAAGCCGGACGGCTATGACGCCGACGTCGCCAAGCTGATGGCCAAGCACATGGGCGTGCCGGTCGACATCGTGCCGGTGACCGGGCCGAACCGCATCCCCTACCTGCTGACTGGCAAGGTCGACGTGCTGGTCGCCTCGCTCGGCGTCACGCCGGAGCGCGCCAAGCAGGTCGCCTTCTCCGAGCCCTATGCGGCGATCGAGATCGGGCTGCTCGCCCCGCAGAAGTCGGCGGTCAAGAAGCCGGAAGACCTGTCGGGCAAGAGCGTCGGCGTCGCCCGCGCCAGCACGCAGGACCAGTCGCTGAGCGCGGTGGCGCCCAAGGATGCCCGCATCATGCGCTTCGACGACGACGCCAGCGCCGTGCAGGCCCTGCTGTCCGGTCAGGTCGATGCGCTGGGCGTCAGCAACGTGGTGGCGCAGCAGATCAAGACGATGGCGCCGCAGGCCAATTACGAGATGAAGTTCGTGCTGAAGAGCCAGGTGCAGGGCATCGCCCTTCGCCAGGGCCAGGACAAGCTGATGGGCTGGGTCAACGGCTTCCTCGACACCGTGAAGAAGAACGGCGAGCTGAACGCCATCCATCAGAAGTGGCTGGGCACCGACCTGCCGGCGGCCGTCACCGCCAGCAAGTCCTAAGTCGAACGAAGCGCAATCCCCGGTGGAGGTTACGACCATGGCAATGGCGTCTGAGCCGACGCGCGACGGCGTCGCGCCCGCGATGAGCGCGGATGTCGTCATCCGCATGGAAGGCGTCCAGAAATGGTACGATCATTTCCAGGTGCTGAAGGACATCGACCTGGAGGTCCACCGGGGTGAGCGCATCGTCATCTGCGGCCCGTCCGGATCGGGCAAATCGACCCTGATCCGCTGCATCAACCAGCTGGAACGCCACCAGAAGGGCCGGATCACCGTCAACGGCGTCGAACTCGGCCCGCACCACCGCCAGCTCGACACCGTCCGGCGCGAGGTCGGCATGGTGTTCCAGAGCTTCAACCTGTTCCCGCACCTGACCGTGCTGGAGAACTGCATGCTGGCGCCGATGAAGGTGCGCGGCACGACCAAGGCCGAGGCGAAGGCCACCGCCATCCGCTATCTGGAGCGGGTGCGCATCCCCGAACAGGCCGACAAATACCCCGGCCAGCTGTCGGGCGGCCAGCAGCAGCGCGTCGCCATCGCGCGGTCGCTGTGCATGAACCCGAAGGTGATGCTGTTCGACGAGCCGACCTCCGCGCTGGATCCGGAGATGGTGAAGGAGGTGCTCGACACCATGATCGGGCTGGCGGAAGACGGCATGACCATGCTGTGCGTGACGCACGAGATGGGGTTCGCCAAGTCGGTCGCCCACCGCGTGATCTTCATGGACCGCGGCGAGATCGTCGAGCAGAACACGCCGGAGGCGTTCTTCACCGATCCGAAATCGGAGCGGACCCGAAGCTTCCTGGGCCAGATCCTGGCGCACTAAGAGCCCGTTTGAAAAGTCCGTCGGCAACACTCGACGCCCTTCCATCGTCATTCCCGCGAAAGCGGGAATCCAGCTATTCCACGGTGTTCCCTGGTGGGAAGCCTGGATCCCCGCCTTCGCGGGGATGACGGGTTGGAAAAGGATCAGAACAGGTTGGGCGTTTCCAAACAGGCTCTAAGGACTTTCTGTTCCACCAAGGACAAATTGCGATGAAGCCCGAAATCCTGCTGGTCGAACCCATGATGCCCGCCATCGAGCAGGCGCTGGATGCGGCCTACACCGTCCACCGCCTGTCCGCGGCCCCCGACCGCGACCGGCTGATCGCCGAGGTCGCCGACCGGGTGCGCGCCGTCGTCACCGGCGGCGGGACCGGCGTGAAGAAGGCGGTGGTCGAGGCGCTGCCCAATCTCGGGATCGTCACCATCAACGGCGTCGGCACCGACGCGGTCGATCTGGAGCATGCCCGCGGCCGCGGCGTGCGGGTGACCAACACGCCGGACGTGCTGACCGACGACGTCGCCGACCTCGCCATCGGGCTGATGATCGCCGCCTCGCGCCGGATGATGGTGGGCGACCGCTTCGTCCGCGCCGGAAACTGGCCGAAGGGCAAGCTGCCGCTCGCCCGCAAGGTCAGCGGCAAGCGGCTGGGCGTGCTGGGTCTGGGACGCATCGGCGAGGCCATCGCCAAGCGCGCGGAAGCCTTCGGCATGACCATCGCCTACACCAACCGCAAGCCGCGCGACGGCGTGTCCTACCGCTTCGTCGCCTCGCCGGTCGATCTGGCGCGCGAGAGCGACATCCTGATCGTCGCCGCCTCGGCCGGGGCGGATGCCCGCAACATGGTCGGCCGCGCCGTGCTGGACGCGCTGGGGCCGGAGGGGTTGCTGATCAATGTCGCCCGCGGCAGCGTGGTGGACGAGCCGGAGCTGCTGGCCGCCCTGACCGAGGGCCGGATCGGCGGCGCCGGGCTGGACGTCTTCGCCGACGAGCCGAACGTGCCGGAAGGCTTCTATGGCCTCGACAACGTCGTCCTGCAGCCGCATCAGGCCAGCGCCACGGTGGAAACGCGGATGGCGATGGGCCAGCTGGTGCTGGACAATCTGGAAGCCTTCTTCGCCGGCCGGCCGCTGCCGACCGCCGTGGTGTGAGGCACCGCCGCCGTGGCCAGAGCGCCCGATAGCAGCAAGCCGGCCACCAGCAAACCGGCCAACGCCAAGCAGGAAAGCGTCACCCTGACGGAGGTCGCCGGCCATGCCGGGGTGTCGCGCTCGACCGTGTCGCTGGTGCTGCGCGGCAGCCCGCTGGTGGCGGCGGAAACGCGGGAGCGGGTCCAGGCCGCCATGGCGGCGCTCGGCTACATCTACAACCGCGGCGCCGCCAACCTGCGCGCCGCCCGCACCCAAACGGTCGGGCTGCTGGTCTGCGAACTGAACAACCCCTTCTATGCCGAGTTGACGGCGGGGGTGGACGACGTGCTGGACACCGAAGGCTTTGTCGCCTTCATCGCCAACACCGCCGAACAGCCGGAGCGCCAGGACCGATTCCTGCAGCGGATGCGGGAGCACAATGTCGACGGGGTGATCCTCTGCCCCGCCGCCGGAACGCAAGCCGAGCTGCTCGACCGGTTGGACCGCTGGCGGCTGCCCTGCGTGCAGGCCCTGCGCTTCGTGTCCGACCAGGGAAGAGACTATGCCGGGGTGGATTACCAGGCGGGCATGGAGACGGTGACCGAGCATCTCATCTCGCTGGGTCACCGGCGGATCGCCTTCGTCGGCGGGACGCTGGACCATTCCGCCTACGCGGCGCGCCATGCCGGCTTCACCGCGGCGATGCGGCGGCATGGGCTGGCCGACGATCTGGTGCTGCGCTGCCCGCTGACCCGGCGGTCGGGTGCTGAGATGGCTGATGATCTGCTGAATCGGCCGCAGGCCCCGATGGCCGCCCCGACGGCGGCGCTGTGCTACAACGACGTGGTGGCGCTCGGCCTGATGCTGGGGCTGGAGGCGCGCGGTCTGAGGGCCGGGCGCGATCTGGCCGTCACCGGCTTCGACGACGTGCCGGAAGCCGCACTCAGCCGGCCGGCGCTGACCACCGTCGCCACCTCCGCAAGGCAGATCGGGCAGGAAGCCGCCCGGCTGCTGCTGCGCCGGATCGCCGACCCGCAAGGCCCGCCCGAGCGGATCATCCTGCCGAGCCGGCTGGTCGTCCGCCAATCCTGCGGCGCTCCCAGCGACACCCTGGGCGGCGCCCCCTCCCCTTCCCCTCACCACAGAGACCTGTCATGACCGATACCGTCGAGGCCCTGATCGCCGCGCGCGAGACCCGCCAGTGGCTGACCGGGCTGGACAACCGCCCGGCGACCGAAGCGGAGGCCTATGCGATCCAGGATGCCGTCGCCCGCCGCCTCGGCCCCGTCACCGCCTGGAAGGTCGGCGCCGCCACGCCCGACGCCGAGCCGTTCCGCGCGCCGATCAATGCCGCCACCGTCTTCGAAGGCACCGACCATCTGCCGGCCAAGATCTTCCAGGTCATCGGGGTGGAGGCGGAGATCGCCTACCGTTTCGCCCGCGACCTGCCGGTGCGCGAGCAGCCCTACAGCCGCGAAGAGGTGCTGGACGCCGTTGCGTCCGTCCATCCGGCCTGGGAGATCGTCGACACCCGCTTCGCCGGGTTCGGCAGCCAGGACAGGCTCAGCCATATGGCCGACCAGTTCAACCACGGCGCCCTGATCGTCGGGCCGGCCATCGCCGACTGGCGCTCGCTCGACCCGTTGAAAGAGGCGGTGACGCTGGAGGTCGACGGCGAGACCAAGGTCGATGTCGTCGGCGGCAACAGCGCCGGCGATCCGGTTCGGCTGCTGGTGTGGATGGCCAATGTCGGCACCCGCAGCTTCGGCGGCCTGCATGCGGGAGAGGTGGTGACCACCGGATCCTGCACCGGCACCGTCTTCGTCGAGCCCGGCAGCCGGTCGGTCGCCCGCTACGGCACCATGGGCACCATCACGCTGAAGGTGGATTGAGCGGGGGAAGAATGCCCTCTCCCGGGACGGGAGAGGGAGCCATCCCGTCAGGGCAGGATCTGCCCCAGCCGCTGACCGAGAGCGGTCAGGCCGCTGGAGGCCGGCACGTCGGCACCGGCGATCAGATCGACCGTCCGGCGGACGGCGCCGTCATAGTCGACGCGGAGCTTGCCGACGACGTCGCCGCGATGGACCGGGCTGGGCAGCGGTTCGGCCAGGGTGGCGACGACATGCAGGCTGTTGCGGTCGGCGGGCGCCATGGTCACCGTCACGTCGTCGGCGACCGTCACCGGCACGCTGTCCTCCTCGCCCATCCATACCGGCGCCTGTTCGACCAGCTCGCCCTTGTGCAGCAGCGGGTAGAGCTTGAAGCTGTTCCAGGCCCAGTCGAGCAGCCGGGTCGGCTCGTCGTTGCGGGACTGCGGGCTGGGCAGGCCGTTGACCACCAGAACCAGACGGCGGCCGTTGCGCTCGCCCGACGCGGTCAGACCGTAGCCGCCGACCTCGGTGTGGCCGGTCTTGATGCCGTCGACGCTGACCGGGTGGTAGAGCAGCGGATTGCGGTTGCCCTGGCGGATGCCGTTCCAGGTGAAGGTCCGTTCCGACTCGTAATGGTAGAATTGCGGGAAGTCGCGGATCAGGTGGGTGGCGAGGGTCGCCAGATCGCGGGCGGTGGTGTAGTGGTCCGGGTCCGGCCATCCGCTGGCGTTCATGAAGTGGGTGTCGGTCATCCCCAGGTCGCGCGCCTTGGCGTTCATCATCGCGGCGAAGGCGGATTGGCTGCCGGCCAGCCCCTCGGCCAGCGCCACGGCGGCGTCGTTGCCGCTGTCGATCAGCAGGCCGCGCAGCAGATCCTCCACCCGCACCTGACTGCCCAGCTTCAGGAACATGCGCGAGCCGCCCATCTTCCAGGCGGTCTGGCTGACCGGGAAGCCGGTGTCGAGCGTCGTCCGGCCATGGACCAGCGCGTCGTAGGTGAGATAGGCCGTCATCATCTTGGTCATCGACGACGGCGCCATGCGGGTTTCGCCGTTCTTGTCCAGCAGCACCTCCCCACTGGTCAGATCGACCAGATAGGCCTGTTTGGCCGCCGTGTCCGGCGGGGTCAGCGCGATGGCGGGGACCGAACCCAGGAGGGCGGCGGCGAGCGACAGGCAGGCGGCCAGACGACGGAGCGGTCTGCGGAACGGGGCGGCGGAGCGGACTGCGGAACGGGGCGGATTGGCGACGATCACCCTGCGGATCCTCTGAGGTGACGGATGGCTCTTTCGACGGCCGTTTCCATGAACCATCGCCGCGCCGGCTTCACCCCTTATTTTCGTATGGGCCGCAATTTTAATGTGGGACGAGCCCAAGATCAGGGGGCAGGATCAGGCGGGGTCGAGCAGCCGCGGGCCGGCGCCGGCGTCGCCAAGCTCGTCCCACGGGTTGCGCAGGGGGCAGTCGCGGATCGACAGGCAGCCGCAGCCGATGCAGCCGTCCAGATTGTCGCGCAGCTTCGTCAGCTTGGCGATGCGGTCGTCCAACTCCGCCCGCCAGCGCTCCGACATGCGGCGCCAGTCGGCGGTGGTGGGGGAGCGGTCCTGCGGCAGGGCGTTCAGCGCGTCGGCGATGGAGGCGAGCGAGATGCCGAGCCGCTGCGCCACCTTGATGACCGCCACCCGCCGCAGCACGTCGCGGGAAAAGCGGCGCTGGTTGCCGGGATTGCGCCAGCTGCGGATCAGCCCCTGCGCCTCGTAGAAATGGATGGTCGAGACAGCCACGCCGGAGCGGCGCGCCACCTCCCCCACCGTCAGGTCCTTGTCGTAGTCCTCAGGTGACAGCATTGCGGTTCCTCCCCTTTCCTGCAACCCTCCGTCCCGCAAGTCTGACGGCTTTTCCGCTTGACCTCAAGTCCTGTTGAGGTTTTAGGGTCGCCCAACTTTGCTGCCCGAACGGGCCGGATGGTGCAACGAGGGGGATGGGGACCGAATGAGCAGGGGAAAGTTTGCCGCCTTGCAGGAACGCCTCGCGGGATTTGGGGCGCGATTGGGTGAGCTTGTGTTCCGGCCGATCCTGCCGGGCGCCACGCTGCGCGACCGGATGATCGCCTGCTGCGGCGCGCTGCTGGGCATCGCCGCGACCGGATTGCTGTGCCGCAACATGCTGACCTTCATGTCCAGCGCGCCGGTTCTGGTGGCGCCGATGGGGGCGTCGGCGGTGCTGCTGTTCGCCGTTCCGGCCAGTCCGCTGGCACAGCCCTGGTCGATCATCGGCGGCAACACGCTGTCGGCCGTCGTCGGCGTGCTGGTCGCCAGCGTCATCCCCGACCCGATGCTGGCTGGGGCCGCCGCGGTGGCGCTGGCCATCGCCACCATGTCGCTGACCCGCTGCCTGCATCCGCCCGGCGGCGCCGCCGCCCTGACCGCGGTGCTGGGTGGGCCGGCGGTGACGGAGATGGGCATCAAGTTCGCCTTCTTCCCGGTCGCGGTGAACTCCATCCTGCTGGTGACGGCCGGATTGATGTTCCACCGGCTGTCGGGCCACCGTTATCCGCACAGGGCGGTCAACACCCACCGCACCAACGATCCGCCGGCGCAGCTGCGCCCCGGCCTGACCCAGGGCGACGTGGACGACGCGCTGCGCACGCTGGCCGAGACGCTGGACGTCAGCCGCGACGATCTGGGCACCCTGCTGGTCAATGCCGAGCTGCACGCGCTGGAGCGGCTGCATGTCGACATCAGCTGCCGGGAGATCATGTCGCGCGACCTCGTCACCGTCACGCCGGACACCCATCCGCAGGTGGCCCGCGCCCGGCTGCTGGAGCATGGCTTCCGCACCCTGCCGGTGGTGGATGCGCAGAACATACTGGTCGGCATCGTCGGGCACGAGCAGCTGTCGCACGGTGATGTCGCCCGTCATGGAACGCGCGTCGGCGCCGTGATGGCACCGGCGGCGACCGAGCTGCCCGACACGCCGGTCTTCCGCCTGCTTGGCCGCCTGTCCGATGGCCGCACCCACGACGTGGTGATCGTCGACCAGAACCGCCGGATCCTCGGCATGGTCACCCAGACCGACCTGCTGGTGGTGCTGGCCCGCACCGCGCTCGCCCGTGCGGTGCAGACCGGAGTGGACGGGCTGACCGAAGCGCTGCCGCGCGGCTATCTGCGCGACGTGACGGCCGGTCGGGCCTAGCGGTCCGCCACTGCCCCCCTCCCCCTTCGCCCACCTTGGGGCGGAGGGGGAATCGGACGTTTGAACTCTGGTGACGGCGGTTCGGCGTGCGAGCAGGCCGCCGGCCCAAGGTGGAGAGCCCGGCAGTCAGAGCGCGATCTCGACGACGATCTTGCCGCTGGCACTGCCGTCGGTCACGGCGGTGTGCGCTTCGTCGGCCTGCTCCAGCGAGAAGCGCCGCGGATCGAGACGGGGCAGCAGCTTGCCGGCTTCGACCAGGGCTGCGGCCCGGCGCAGGATTTCGCCATGGTTCGCCATCCCTTCCCCCGTCAGCATGGGCAGCAGGGTGAAGACGCCGGAGTAGGTGGCGGCGCGGAACGACAGCGGCGCCAGCGCATGCGTCCCCCAGCCCAGGCAGCTGACCACATGGCCGAAGCGCCGCACCGCCTGGAACGAGGCGTCGAGCACCGGCCCGCCGGCGGTGTCATAGACCAGATCGAAACCACGGCCCTGGGTGTGACGGGCGACGTAGGCTTCGACCGTCTCGGCCCGGTAATCGATGGCGGTGGCGCCCAGCTGTTCGACCAGCGCCGACTTCCCGGCCGATTCCGTCGCCCAGACGGTCGCGCCGAAAGCACGGGCGATCTGCACCGCCACATGGCCCACACCGCCGGCGCCGCCCTGGACCAGAACCGTCTGGCCGGACTGCACATTGGCGCGGTCGACCAGCCCTTCCCAGGCGGTGATGGTGATCAGCGGCAGCGCGGCGGCTTCGCGCATCGTCAGGTTCGCCGGCTTGTGCGCGAGCAGATCGGCCTCGACCGCGGCGTATTCCGCCAGCGAGCCCTGCCGGCCACCGACGCCGCCGGTCATGCCATAGACCTGATCGCCGGGCTTGAAGGCGGTGACACCGGGACCGACGGCGACGACCTCACCCGCCAGATCGATGCCGAGGATGGCGGGCAGCGGATGCTTCGCGTGGGCCGCCGCGCCGGCCCGGATCTTGGTGTCCAGCGGGTTGACGCCGCTGGCGGCGATGCGGACCAGCACCTGGCCGGGACCGGCCACCGGCCGGGCCACCTCGGTCAGCCGAAACGGGGCGTCGTACGCATCCAGCACCAGCGCGCGCATCGTGTTGCTCGGATCCTGGGACATGGCCTTGCTCCTCGTTGGTGGAAACATCGTGGTGATGTCCTGAAGGATGTGCCCAACGTGGATGTTTGAAAAACAACGATACTGTTTGATCTCCATTCATTTCTGTATGATGTGGCATGGAGTGGAGCGACCTTCGGATTTTCCTGGCGATCGCCCGCGAGGGCACGCTCGGCGCGGCGGCACGGCGGGTCGGACAGACCCAGCCGACCATGGGACGTCGTCTGCGCGCGCTGGAGGAGGCGGTGGGGCACACGCTGTTCCAGCGGACCAGCGACGGCTTCGTGCTGACCGACGAAGGGGCCGCGGTGCTGCGCCATGCCGAGCGCATGGAAGAGGAAAGCCTTGCGCTGGAACGCGAACTGGCCGGTCAAGGCGGACGGCTGGAGGGTAGCCTGCGGCTGTCGTCCTCCGACTGGTTCGGCCTGCACATGTTGACGCCGGTCATTCACGAGTTCACGCGGCGCCACCCCGGTGTGGTGGTGGAGCTGTTGACCGAGTCACGGTTGCTGAGCCTGTCCAGGCGCGAGGCCGACCTCGTGTTTCGCATCCGTCCGTTTGACGAGCCGGAAGTGGTGCAGCGCAAGCTGACCCGGATCGACTACGCCCTATACGGGATCGTCGGCAGCCCGCCGCCGGAGGTCGGTGACGGCACGGGCTGCGCGCTGGTCACGATGGACGTCGCCTTCGGCGGCATGCCGGATGTGGAATGGCTGCGGCGGATGCTGCCCAACGCCCGCATCGCGTTTCGCAGCAACAACCGTGACGTCCAGGCCGCCATGGCGGCCTTCGGCGTCGGATTGGCGGTTCTGCCGCGTCCGATCGGCGATGCCTTGGACAGGTTGCAGGTCATCGACCTTGGCGAACCGCCGCCCGGACGCGATGTCTGGGTCGGCTATCACCAGGATCTCCGCCGGTTGGCGCGCCTGCGCGCCCTGCTGGATCTGATGATCGACCGCTTTTCGTGACCGCCGGCCTGTGATGCGCAGCGTCACCAGAGTTCAGGAATCGGCGGGACCGGCGTCACCAAAGTTCAGCGGCGGGAGTCCGCAGGAGATCAGGCGATGCGCGCCATCACCCGCTCGTTGATCGGCGGTCGCGACGGGTAGAGGATCAGCCCTTCGGCCGCTTCTTCGACACGGGCGTCGGGATAGGCGGCCATGGCGTATTTCAGATTCGGGATGAACTTGGTCTTGAACTGGCGGACCAGGGCGTAGCCGGCGCCGAACTGCCCGTGCAGGGCGGCCCAGGTGATCGGCGTCGGCTTGTCCAGCGAATGCAGGCGGTAGGCCAGCCAGATATAGACGTCGAGCGCCATCGACTTGCCGCTGATCGCCTTCAGCGCCTCTTCCGCCACCGGGACCGGATGCTCGCGCAAGGCCTTGAAGAAGCTGTCGCTGAGCCGCACCGTCTCGGTGAACAGGGTCCCCTGGCGGTCGTCAGGGCGGCGCAGCTGGATGGCGTCGGCGACAATCGATTCCTTGCTCTGCCGCCGGCCGCCGTCGGCGTCGGTGAAGAAGGTCAGATGGCAGGCGGACAGGCGCGCTGCCTGATCCTCCACGTCGCGATAGGCCTTGCCGCAGATCGGGATGTCCATGCGCTTCAGCCAATCATGCATGGAACCGCCCAGTTCCACCTCCGGATTCCCGGTCTGGATGGCGCGGGTCTGCAGATAGAGCAGGATCATGCGCGCCCGGCTGCCATAGGGAACGCCGATTCGGCGGGTGACGCCGTTGCGGTCCTCGATCACGCCGGGCTGGATCACCAGCTTCACCTTGTGGCCCGGCCGTTCCCAATGCTGGTCGTCGGGAAGCTGGCGGTGGGGCAGCGCTGTCTGGCAGAATCCGGCATAGGTGATGCCGAGCTTGCCGTTCTCCGCCGCCTGGACCGCGGCGGCGATGTCGATCAGGGGCCGTTCCTCGTCCGAAACGAGGGCCAGCGCGCCGTCGCGTCCGTGAGTCTCGATCAAACGATGAATGCTGCCCATGACGACCTCCCGCTTTTGGCCGCCATGACCGTCGTGTGACGGGCCGGTGACCGAACCTGCCAGATACAACACCCCGGATCGCGCCGAAGGCAATTTGAACCTTGGTGACGCAGGCTAATTGGAAGCTATTTGGAACCAACTATTAGATTCGTCACCAAGGTTCAGGGGATAAGTCCGAGTCGCGTCACCACAGTTCAAGGATGGCGTCACCAGAGTTCATGGGGAAAAACCGGGGGCTTGTGGACGAATCGGGTCTGCCGATCGCTTGGCGATTTGAACCTTGGTGACGCTGGACTTGTCGATTCGGGGGCGGAGTCGGGTGGCGCCGTCTGCGGGGCGTCACCAAAGTTCAAGGATTCCAGCGGGTAAGATCGGGCTGTGCGAGGGGCCTGTTCTGCGACCCAGTCCGCAGACTGCCGGACGGCATGGGCTTTCCGTCATCCCCGCGAAGGCGGCGAATCAGGAAACGCCCCGGCTAAATCACTGAAACGGCTGGATTCCCGCCTTCGCGGGAATGACGCTGAGATGGGTGGAGGCCTGGGTGGAGGCTCATTCCGTCACCTATCATCGGTCCGCACTGTCCGGGCGTCACCAAAGTTCAAACGGCCGGTCGAGTCGATTCGGGGCCCAGGGCGTCACCAAAGTTCAAACCCCCGAACCGCCGCTGAACCGCTCCGCGTCACCAAAGTTCAGGAGTCTTGCCGAGTCGGTCCGGCTGGGAGCGTCACCAAAGTTCAAATCCGGGCGGGCCGTACCGCCGTCGGGGCGTCACCAAGGTTCAGGCGTCCCGCCGCCAGGGAACCGGCCGGCGGCGGCAGAGTTGTCTTGCCCTGGGGTTCGGCCGGGTGGAGGGGGCGATATGGCGCGGAATGCGATGACGGCACCGGCGGACGGGGCCGAAGACGGGGAATCGGGGAGGGTCGTCTTCGCCGCTATCGCGTCCAATCTGGCGATCACCGTCACCAAATTCGTCGCGGCGGTCTTCACCGGCAGCGCCTCCATGCTGAGCGAGGCGGTCCATTCCCTGGTCGATACCGGGAACGAGGCGCTGATGCTGGTCGGGCTGAAACGGTCGAAGAAGCCGCCCGACGAGCGCCATCCCTTCGGCTACGCGCGCGAACTGTATTTCTGGACCTTCGTCGTGGCGCTGGTGATCTTCGCCGGTGGCGCGGTGGTCTCCATCTATGAGGGGGTGGAGAAGATCCTGCACCCGCAGCAGGTGGAGTCGCCCTGGATCAACTTCGTCGTGCTGGGCATCGCCTTCGTGATGGAGGGGATCAGCTGGACCATCGCATTGCGCGCCTTCAACGCCAGCCGGGGCGAGGCCGGCGTGATCGAGACCGTCCATGCCAGCAAGGACCCCACCGTCTTCATCGTGCTGTTCGAGGATTCGGCCGCCCTGGTCGGGTTGCTCATCGCCGCCGCCTGCCTGTCGGCCGACTTGGTTCTGGACCAGCCGGTGTGGGACGGCATCGGATCGGTCCTGATCGGGCTGGTGCTGGCCGCCACCGCCGCCTTCCTCGCCTATGAGACGAAGAGCCTGCTGATCGGCGAGTCCGCCCGCCCCGACCTTGTGCGCGGGGTGCGCGCCCTGCTGATGGAGGATGCCGCCGTCGACCGTGTGAACGAGGTGCTGACCATCCATCTCGGCCCGCAGGTGGTGATCGTCACCGTCAGTCTGGATGTGCGGGACGAGGTCAGCGCCGGGCAGGTGGAGCAGGCATTGGCCCGTATCGAACGGCGGGTGACGGAGCGATTCCCGGAAATCCGCCGCGTCTTCACCGAAGTGCGAGCGGCAGGCTTGCCGACCGACAACAGAACCAACCGGAACGGGTGATCCATGCCAGTGTCGATTCAAGCCGGGCTGTGGGGCCTGCTCAGCGGGTCCGCGCTTCTGCTGGGGGCGGGGGCGGCCTGGGTCGCCAACATCCCGCAGCGCGTGATCGCCGCGGTGATGGCCTTCGGCAGCGGCGTCCTGATCTCCGCCCTGTCCTTCGAGCTGATGGAGGAGGCGATCCAGCGCGGCGGCTTCATCGCCACCGCGCTCGGCTTCCTCGGCGGGGCGCTGGTCTACACGCTGGCCAACGTCGCCGTCTCCAAGGCCGGCGGCAAGCACCGCAAGCGGTCGGGCGGGCAGCAGAAGGCGTCCGACTCCGATGGTGATAACTCCGGCGGTGACAACGGGCTGGCCATCGCCATCGGCGCGCTGCTGGACGGCATCCCTGAATCCATCGTCATCGGCGTCAGCCTGATCGAAGGCGGGGCGGTCAGCATGGTCGCGGTCATCGCCGTCTTCCTCTCCAACGTGCCGGAAGGGCTGTCGAGCGCGGCCGGCATGCGCAAGGCCGGCAAATCCGCCGCTTATATCTTCGGGCTGTGGGCCGGCATCGCCCTGATCTCCGGATTGGCGGCGTGGCTCGGCTATGTGGTGTTCGCCGGGCTGGGCGATGCGGTGGTGGCGGCAACCCAGGCGGTGGCGGCCGGCGCCATCCTGGCGATGATCGCCGACACCATGATCCCGGAAGCCTTCGAGGCGACCCATGATTATGCCGGCTTCATCACCGTCGCCGGATTCCTCGCCGCCTTCACCCTGTCCAAGATGGGCGGCTGAGGGTGTTTGTTGTGGCAACTCCGCGCAGGCTCCATTGACAAAGTTCCGGCAACTTGCTCAGACTCCGCGCGGCCGCATCCGTGGGCCGCCGGAGTTGAAGGGGAATGACCGGAATGCTGTCGATCGGGGGCGACGACATGCGCCAGCTGCGCGAGCGCCGCGGCGAGAACCAGACGCAGTTCGCCGAATGGCTGAACGCGCAGCTCGGCCGCAGCTACACCAAGGCGCGGATCAGCCGCTGGGAAAGCGGGGCGGAGCGGATCCCGCAGCAGCTGGTCGATTTCCTGACCCGCCACAAGGCGGACGAGCGGCCCCGCTCCGCAACCTATCTGGCCGTCGCCAACCAGAAGGGCGGCGTCGGCAAGACCGCCACCGCCGTCAACCTCGCCTATGCCCTGACGGAGGGCGGGGCGCGGGTGCTGCTGATCGACTGCGATTCGCAGAGCAACGCCACCGTCCATGTCGGCATCGGCAACGCCGCCATCGTCGCTTTGGAGCAGCAGCGCAAGACACTCTATTATGTGCTGCGCTCGGAAGAGCCGCTGACCTCGGTCATCATGCCGACGGCGGAGCGCGGGCTGGATCTGGCGCCGGCCGGGCTGTCGCTGGCCGATGCCGACGTGGAGCTGGCGGCGGACTCCACCGGCGGGCTGATCCTGCGGGAGAAGCTGGACGAGGTGCGCCACGCCTATGATTTCGTGGTGATGGACTGCGCCCCCAACCTGGGGCTGGTGACCGCCAACGCGCTGTCGGCGGCCGAGCTGGTGGTGGTCCCGGTGCAGACGGAGGCGTTGGCCCTGCTGGGCGTCAAGCGGCTGGTCGACACCATCGGCCGCATCCGCCGCCGGGTGAACCCGTCCTTGCGCATCGCCGGCATCATCCCGACCATGTACAACGACCGGCTGACCCAGGACCGCGCGACGCTGCAGGAGCTGCACGAATCCTACGCCGATCAGGTGCCGGTGTTCGCCCCCATCCCGCGCGCCACCGTCTATGGCAAGGCGGCGGCGGCCGGCATGATCACGCTGGCCGGCGATCCGAAGGCGCCGGGGGCCGAGACCTTCCGCGAGGTGGCGCGCCAGATCCGTGCCTATGCCCAGAACCGGGAGTTGCCGCATGTCGCGTAAGTTCGAACGCAAGACCCGCGAGTTGCTGGGCACCGCCGCCGAGCCGGCGGGCGCGATGGCCGGCGGGCTGACGGTGGGCAGCGACCGGCTGTTCGGCACCTCCGCCGGCTTCCCGCATGTGGTCGAGCTTGACCTCGCCCGCGTCCACCGCAATCCCGACCAGCCCCGCCGCCATTTCGACGAGGCCGAGCTGCGCAGCCTCGCATCGTCCATCGAGCGGCATGGGTTGCAGAACCCGATCCTGGTCCGCCCGCTGCCCCAGGGCGAGTATCTGCTGATCGGCGGCGAGCGCCGGGTGCGCGCGCACGAGATGCTGGGCCGCAAGACGGTCTTCGCCATTCTGACCTCCGGCGATCCGGACGAGATCGGGCTGATCGACAATGTCCAGCGCGTCGACCTGAATGCGGTGGAATATGCGGCGGCGCTGGCCCGACTGATCGACAAGCACGGCTACACCCATGACGAGTTGGCCGCCGTGGTCGGGCGCGACCGCACCGACGTGACCAAGCTGCTGGCGATCATGGGTCTGCCGGCCGAGATGCGGGAGGAGTATGCGTCGCGCTTCGCCCATGTCTCCCGCTCCGTCATGATCGAGATCGCCGCCGCCCCCGCGGAGCTGCATGCCCGGCTGTGGGAGCGCGCCAAGGAGGGGGCGAGCGTCAAGGCGGTGCGGCAGGCCAAGCGCGACCATGCCCAGGGGGGGGCTGTGGAAGACGCGCCGGCTGAGGAGCCGGATGCCAAGGAGGCGATGCGGACCTTGCAGGCCAGCGTGAAGCGCATCCTGCGCGACGTGGCCGTGGTGCGCGAACAGCGCCGCTTCCTCGACCCCGACAACCGCGACCAGCTGATGCGGCTGCGGGCGGAGATCGACGCCATTCTGGAGGGGGAAGCGGGCGCCTAGACGCCCTCCCCCAGCAGCGCCTTGGGTTCCAGAAAGGCGTCGAGGCCGAAGCTGCCGTATTCGCGGCCGATGCCGGACTGCTTGAAGCCGCCGAAGGGCGCCTTCGGGTCGTGGGTCAGGCTGTTGATCAGCACGCGGCCGGCGACGATCCGATCCGCCACGCGGCGGGCGCGGGCGGTGTCGCCCGACAGCACATAGGCCTGGAGGCCGTAGACGGTGTCGTTGGCGATGGCGATCGCCTCCTCCTCGTCGTGATAGGGGATGATGGAGAGGACGGGGCCGAAGATCTCCTCGCGGGCGATGGTCATGTCGTTGCGGACCCCGGTGAACAGGGTCGGCTGCACGAACCAGCCTTCGGTCTCCTCCGGTTGGCCCTCTGGCCGACCTTCTCCGCCGGCCAGCAGGACCGCGCCCTCTTCCACCCCGATGCGGATGTAGCGCTGCACCCGTTCCCACTGGGTCCGGCTGACCATCGGGCCGACGGTGGTCGCCGGATCGCGCGGGTCGCCGGCGCGCACCGCTTCGACGGCCGCCTTGGCAAGCGCTTCGATCTCGGCGAGGCGGCTGCGCGGAGCCAGCAGGCGGGTGCCGGCGATGCAGGCCTGGCCGCTGTTCATGAAGGCGGCATTGACCGCCAGCGGGATCGCCCGGGACAGGTCGGCGTCGTCGAGGATGATGGTCGGCGACTTTCCGCCCAACTCCAGCGTCACCCGCTTCAGCGTGTCGGCAGCCGCGCGCAGGATCGCCTTGCCGGTGGCGGTGGAGCCGGTGAAGGAGATCTTGGCAACATCGGGATGGCTGGAGATCACCGCCCCCACCCGGTCGCCGCGGCCGGTCACGATGTTGAACAGGCCGGGGGCCAAGTCGGCGGCATGCAGCGCCTCGGTGACGATTTGGGTCTGGCGGGCGCTCAACTCGCTGGGCTTGATCACGGCGGTGCAGCCGGCGGCGATGGCGGTGGCGAGCTTGCCGCAGATGAAGCCGGCGTTGCTGTTCCACGGCGTGATCAGCCCGGCGACGCCGAGCGGCTCCATGCTGACCGCCGCCGTGCCCATCCGGCGGAGGAAGGGGTAATCGGCCAGCAGTTCAGCGGTCTCGCGGAAGGCGTTCACCGGGTGGTCGACCATGAAGGCGGCGCGCGAGGTCGGGGCGCCATACTCTTCGATCACCGCTTCCAGCAGATCGTCGCGCCGGGCGGCGATGGCATCGCCCAGCCGGTGCAGCATGGCGATCCGTTCCGCCTTGCCGGTGCGGGAGAAGGCGGGGAAGGCGCGCTTGGCGGCGGCGATGGCGGCGTGGGCATCCTCCTCGTCGGCAAGGCGGACGCGGCCGGTGACGGCGCCGGTCGCCGGATTGTGCAGGTGGAACAGTTCGGTCCCGTGCGGGGTGACGAAGCGGCCGTCTATATAGATGGTCTCGATGGTGTGCATGACTGGTCTCGCGGAATGGCCGGTGTGTGTTGGCCATTCAGGTGGCACACGGCCTGGCGGGTGATAAGGTGGACAATCCCGCATGAATCGGTGAACGGATCGGGACAATGTCACTCACTGGACTGGCCGAGCTTGAGGCCGTGCAGGCGGTCGCCCGGCATCGCGGTTTCCGGGCCGCGGCGGCCGAGCTGGGGATGTCGCGCTCGGCACTCAGCCACGCCATCGCGGCGTTGGAGGAGCGGCTGGGGGTGCGACTGTTCCACCGGACGACGCGCAGCGTCGCGCTGACCCAGGCGGGGGAGCAGTTCGTCGCCGACACCGCCCCTGCCCTGCGCGACATCCGGGCCGCCATCGACCGGCTGTCCGACCATCGGGCATCCCCAGCGGGTACGTTGCGCATCAACAGCTCGGCCGGCGCGGCGCGGATGATCATGAAGCCGGTCATCCTGGAGTATCTGCGCCGTTATCCCGAGATGACGGTCGACATCGTCACCGAAGGCAAGCTGGTCGACATCGTGCTGGAGGGCTTCGATGCCGGGGTCCGGCTGGCGGAACAGGTGCCGCAGGACATGATCGCCATCCCGCTCGGTCCCGAGCTGCGCTTCGCGGTGGTCGGCACGCCCGACTATTTCGCGGGCCGTTCCCTGCCGGCCACGCCGGCCGACCTTGCCGAGCACCGCTGCATCCGCAGCCGGCTGCCGAGCGGCGCCCTTTACCGGTGGGAGTTTGAGCGGCATGGCGAGAGGGTGGCCATCGACGGCAACGGGCCGCTGATCCTCGACGATGCCGATCTGATGCTTGAGGCCGTGCGGGCGGGGATGGGGGTGGGCTATCTGGCGGAATGGCATGTCGCCGAGGACATTGCCGCCGGCCGCCTGCTGCGCGTGCTGGAGGCGTGGACGCAGCCGTTTCCAGGGTTGTGCCTTTACTATTCAGGCCGGCGTCACCTGCCGCCGGGGCTACGGGCGCTGGTCGATCTGGTGCGGGAGATTGGGGGCTATTCGATTCCATGTGGGACGTCCCACATTCCCTCTCCCCCCCGGGGAGAGGGTTAGGGTGAGGGGGAAGCGCCGCAGGACTTTCACGAAGGTCCCGCCGTGCATCCCCCCCCCCCCCCCCCCCTCCCCCGGGGGGGGGGGGGGGGTGAGAGAA
>NZ_LGQU01000093.1:0-32722 GCF_003115935.1 Azospirillum sp. TSH20 | reverse complement strand
CCGGCGCAACCGTAGCGGTCCTTGCCCATGATGGTGTAGCGGCCGCCGCAGACGCCGCACACCAGCACGCCGGACAGAAGGAAGCGCCGCCGATGCACGCGGTTCAGAGCGTTGCCCTGCTCATCCCGACCGATCTCGGTGGCAACCGCCTCCTGTCGCGCCTTGACGCGGTTCCATAGAACGTCGTCGATGATGCGCAGCTCGGGGACTTCGACAATCTCCCGCTTTTCCTGAGGGTTGATGCGGGCGACGCGCTTGCCGGTGCCCGGATCCTTGACGAACTCGCAACGTCCCCATTCTAGGACGCCGGCATAATTGGCGTTGTTGAGGATACCGGTCCCGCGGGCGACCTGTCCGCGGATCGTGGTATCGACCCATTTTCTCCTCCTGGGACCTGGAACATTCTCGTCGTTCAACAGGCGGGCGATGGCGCGGGGGCTCATGCCGTCGGCGTACAGCGTGAAGATGCGGCGGACAACGGCGGCTTCGTCCGCATTGATCCGGCGGTAACCGCCACCGTCCTTGTCGCCGTCCACGACGTCGTATCCATAGGCTTTGCCGCCGGGAATACGTCCCTCCTTGGCGAGGCCGAGATGGCTGCGTCGGGTCTTCTGACCGGTCTCCTTGAGCTGTACCTGCGCCATCATGCCCATGATGGCAATGTGGAGCGTGGTGATCTCGCCGAGGTGCGGCGTGTACAGCTTGATATTGTGGAAGTTGAGGCGGTCATAGAGATCGGAGGTGTCCGCCAACCGTCGGCCCAGACGGTCGATGCCCTCCGACACCACGACATCGAAGCGGCGGCGCCCGGCGTCATCCACCAGTTTCAGAAAGCCCGGGCGGTGCCGGGAGGCGCCGCTGATCGCGGCGTCCGTGTAGGTATCCACCACGTCCCAGCCCTGCTGGACGGCGTAACGCCGGCACAGCTCGATCTGGTCGGCGATCGATTCCTGGCGCTGCTTGTCGGTCGAGTAGCGCGCGTAGATCACGGCGCGGAGCCGGGGGTGCTGGAGGACGGTCATCGCAAGGCCTTCAGGGAGAACGCGATCAGGGCGGCGAGAAGAACAAGGGCGAGGCCGGCAGCGAACGTCATGAAGCCGGCCTGGGACGGCCGTCGGCGCATCTCATGGCGCGCCAGAATGCGGGCCAATCCGAGCAGCTTCTCGAGCGGAACGGTCCGCGGCTCCTGCTGGGGCGGCTGGACAGCGGGCGTCGTCGTCGCGGCGGTGGAGTCGGTGGAGTGGGGCACGGGTGGAAAGTCCATGGTGGGAGCGGCCATGACGATATGGTCCGACGGCGGCAGGAGCGGAAACACAGCGGCAGATCGGCGTCGTCGACGCCAACCCGGTCATCGGTGCGGTCAGGAACCGGGCGGCGCGGCCATGGCCGGCAGCCCCAACGAGCCCTGCTTGCCGGGCTTCACCTTGCCACCGGCTTCACGATGGGCGGATGCCGCGAGCGTCGCCGCCAACGGCTCCAGAACCTCCAGCCGCCCCCGCAGGCGGGCGTTCTCGCGGCGTGCTTCGTCCAGCGCCTGCTCCACCTGATGCTTGTCGGTCAGTTCAGAACGCAGCTGGTCGAGCTGCAGCGAGGAGCGAAGGAGGGCAGCCTTTTCTTCCGACAGAAGGCGGTTCACGGTCTCCACAGCGGCTTGCGCGTCCGCCGCCTGCCGCTGCCAATCCTTGATCTCCGCGGACATCCGGGTCAGCGCCGCGCCCTGCTCGGCGACCGTCACCGCCAGCTGGTTGCGGTCTTCCATGATCCGGTCGTGTTCCTGCGCCAGATCCTCATAGCCCTGCTCCTGTTCAGCGATCTCGGCCGTCAGGGTGTGCAGTTCGCTCCGGCAAGCCGCGCTTTCGCTCTGCAGGGCTGCCAGCGCGGTGGTGTGCTGCTCCGCGGCGAGGAGCCTCTCCTCCTGCCGCATGGCGTCGATCGACGCGATGAAGGCCGTCAAGGCGCCGTCGATGTCGCACCGCATCTGGTCGGCCGCGGCGCAGGACTTGACGTCGACCGGCCCTCCCGCGAACGCATCGCGCGACGCGCTGACCGCGCCCTTCTGAATGACGAAGAGGTGAGGGGCGGTCTTCCTGATGTCATGGATGAAGCGCGATACGTCGCGCAGGGAACCCCCGCCAATTTCGGCGCGGATGCGGCGGTATGACGGATAGGCGTGGTCCTTCGACACGATCTTGCTGACCGCTTCCGAGACGGACTCGTGCGTGATCAGGGGATGGGTGGGCTGGGAGCAGGACATCCAGAACCTCTGCGGGGACTACGGTTTGGGCGGCCGTGCTGTCGGCCGGCTGAGTATCTGGATGAGTTGCGATGCCAGGAAAGGGCTGCGGCGACGGAATCTTGACGGTTCCGGTCCAAGCCGGCCGATGGTGAGGTGATACCGCGGTAGCGCTACCGGGTAGCGACACCTGATACCGGTGTTACCGTCGCCAACCACGTCGATCCCACCCCTCCGCCTGCGGGCCGCTCAGGTCCGCCATTTCACCCAGGCGGTGCAGAAAATTGCCCGGCGCCCGATGCGGCGGGGCGGAACCCTCCATAGGCTTCCTTCCGAGCCAGGCTACCCGGGCGTCGGACCTCCGGCCCTCGCCACGGGCAGCCTCGAGCGATGAAGTGTGCAGTTAGGCGTTGCGGCGGGCCGCAACGCCTCCGGGGCCGGCCAGGGCCGGTTGCCGGATCGACGACGGCGTGGAGGCGCCGATGCCGTGGCGGACCTGGGATACTTTCGCATCGAACAGGGCATGCTCTCCCGTGGCGCCGGCGCGAAAGCCGGAGCGTCAGCGGCTTATCAATCCGGTGAACGGTTCCGCACCGTCATCGCGGCGGCCGCTTACCAGGCTGGGGTCGGTCTGACCATCGGCGCCGACCTGCGGGAGGCGTGGGCGGCGAAGGGGCAGGATCCTGTGTCGGCGGTTGCGGACTTCACGGGCAAGTCGGGCGTTCACCACACCGACATCCGCGTGCCCGCGGGCGCGCCCGCTTGGTGCGCCGACCGGCAGACCTTGTGGACCCGGGTGGAACTCAGCGAACGGCGCCGTGACGCGACGCTGGCGCTGCAATACACGCTGTCGCTCAGCCGTGAGGTCCCCATCGCGACGTCGATCCGGTCGGTGGAGCGCTTCGTTGATGAGCACCTCGGATCACGCAACCTGATCGCCGACATTGCGATCCATCTGTACGGGCGCCCCCTGGACCCCAGGGTGCCGGCCGCCGCCGAGAGGTTGGCGAACACGGTCGATCCCGCGTGGCCGGTGATCCCAGTGGCCCGTGTCCCCAGCACTCCACCAGTGGACGGCCCCCACGCCCTGGAGTTGCCCGACGGGCACCTCGTCGTCTACCAGCCGCACGCGCATGTTCTGGCAACGACGCGCCCGCTCGTCGACGGCGCCCTGGGCCCGAAGGACCGCGACCTGTCGCGGAAGGCCCTTCTGATCGGAAGCCGCAAGCTGTGGGAGCGGCTGTGCAACGAAGCCTTGGCCGAAACCGGGGCGACCCATCGCGTATCTCAGCGGTCGAAGTGGCATCGCCACCGTCAACAGCAGGACCTCGGCGCCGCCGGTCCAATCCCTGAGCCGCTTTGCCAAGTGCCGCTCGGTCCGGCCTATCACCCGGTCGTCGAGGGGCGCGCTCTGAATTTTGGAGGAGTGGACGTCATGCCTCATGAATTCAATGCCATCGTGGCGGAACTCGAAAAGTCCAGACGTGCAACGCCAGACGAAAAGTCGGTGCGTCTGGCTCGGGCCGTTGTCCGGATCGAAGAGCTGGAAGGGCAAGGGGTCCGCTTCAGCCGGGAAACGGGTGGGATGGTGAAGGTCGAAGCTCCTCCCGGTGTTGTCGTTGACTGGCATGACCGCCGCTTGTGGAGCGGGATACATGCGATGGTGCTCGACTACCTGGAGACCCGCGACACGGAACGGAAAGCGCGTACGCCCGAACCGGGCACCATCGGGATCGCCGTTCCTGATGCAAGCGACAGGATGACGACGGTGCCGGAGCCGGCGGCGGACGCGGCGCGGCTACGGGAGGAACTTGACGCTGCCACGCAGAGTGTCGCGACCATCGCGGCGGCGACCGGGCAGGCGCAGCCGGATGCCGCGGCCTCTCTGGCCGATGGCATCGTCACCGTCGCCCGCGGCGCCATGGCGATCGCGTACGAGAGATCGCGCGGCATGCTGATGCGCGAGCAGCAGGCGCGTGCGTCGGCGGACACCCGCGCCGAGGAACTCACCAAGGATTTGGCACGTACGAAGGCCGCCCTGGCGCAGGAGCAGCAGAAGCGTCGGGCAACGGATGCGGACTGTGGAGCCCTGCGCGCGGAAAGGACGGCACTGCGGCAGCAACTGACCGAGGCGAAGCGCAGCGCCGAGTCTGCGACCGTCACGGGAGCGGCGGCTGCCCGGCAGGCCGACGAAGATCGGCAAGCGCGTCACCGTGCCGAACAGGCACTCCGCCTCGTGCGGCAGGCGGTCGACATCGACGCTGCCGACGAACAGTTGGCGCTTGAGCTGCGCAAGCGGTCGCAGGCAGCCAGCCAACAGGCCGACGCCGTGGCGGAGGCGGCGCGGGCAGCGGGTCTGACGCCGGAGGGCCTGCCCAGTGAACCCGGCGCCCGGCTGCGGGCGATTGCGCAGGCGAACCGTGACCAGGCACTGGATGAGGTGGCCACCCTGTTGGACGCGCCGGTGAGGGCGCTTGGTGTGCACCTCCGCGGCGCCGCTGCCGAGCGGGTTCCGGCGGCTCTGGCGATCCTCACGACGGCGATCGAAGGCCGGGATGCGGAGCTTGTGCGGGAGCGCGCCAGCCGGGAGCAGGCGGAACTGGAAGCGCAGGGATGGAAACGCGCCTACGAGGCTCTGGTTCGCCACGGCCGGCGATTGGTGATGCTCCTTGCCCGGCAGGCCGGGCTGGTCGAACCGGCGAAGGCGGCGTGGCGTCGGCTGATGGATGCCATCAGTCATGGCAAGGAGCCGGGCGATCTTTCCTCTGCGCTCGCCAGCCGGCGCGATGATGCTCCAGCGCGCGGTGAGGCGCCAAACAGGAGCCCGCGGCAGGAGGAAGGCCAACGGACTGGCCGCACCGACAAGGTGAAGCCCGACGCGGAAGCGGCGCCCATCATGGGCGGCGTGAAGCCACCCGCGACAACCCAGGAGTCGCTGGAGGTCATGACAGGGGAGAAGCCGCGGCCATCGGACGCAGTGGCGGGCGCCGTCCGGTTGACCAGCGCCGCGACCGAGGCCGTCAAGGCCTTGGAGGCGCGGCTCAGCGCGATGAGCAAGGACGACTTCTTGGAGGCCGCGCGGGCAACCGAACGGGCAGCGCGTGAGGCGGGCGAGGAGGGGCGCCGGAACGAACACCGGCACGCCTATTCGGTCATCGCAAGGGTTGCGCGGCAGCGTGGCGTCGCCCTGCAGCCTCTCCAGCCGTCCAAGCCCCGGATCCTTGACGAGTATGTGAGATGACAGGCTGCGGTCGGAGCGCGTCGGCGTTGCGTCCACCCGGAGTGGCGGCTTGCCCTGCGGGCCGCCACTCCGGGCGGTCGCAACTCAGGACGACCCGTGATGATGATGACCACCCCGGTGCGGAGCGGCGCAGCCCTGGCCGCGTGCATCGAAGACGACGCGATCATCCGTGTGCTTCCGGCAGAACAGAGCGCGGCAACGATGAAGTTCGTGGACTGGCTTCAGGAAACCCTGCAGCGCTGGGCCTGCGGGCAGCGTGGCGCCGCCGACCGTCGGACGCTGGACATGATCGTCCAGGCAGCGGAGGCGATGGACTACCGGCTTTCCCTGACCGTGCAGGACATCTTCGACGTTGTGGAAGACCTCGACGCAGCCCTTGATGCCGGCTTGCTTCTGCTGCGCGGGTTCGATCGGCCCGTCATCCGTGTGCATCTCGTGAGCAAGGGTGCTGCGCAGTAGGTGGGGATGCCGGAGCGTCCTGGTGCATCCCTCTGTAGGAACCCACCGCGCTCCGGCTCCTGATACGGGCTTCTTGCCTCGACCCATGGGGTGCGGCGCCTTCTCTTCGGCAGGGCGCGTTGCTGGTCCCGAACGCGGCTGCATACAGAACTGGACGGAAGGGGCTGTCATCCCGGCGGGACCGGGAATACCCAGCCGAGCTGTCCCGCTTCTCCGTTCAACATCTGCCGATCGTCCAATCCGCTAACTCCTTGGCTTTGTTGCTGATTTCCACGACAGCGTCCAGAATTCTGCCGATGTGCCTGCCGATCCATGGTCATTCCGCAAGCCTTTGATCGCGCGAGAAATTTTGAGGTCACAGTCTGCCAACCTTGCCGATCCTCGCCGCAGCGTCGGAGACGGTCCTTGCGTCCGACGGGGCTTGCAAGATTGGTGGCTGGCCGGTTGCGATCCAAGTGGCGGGGAGCGTTCTGTTTCGCCAATTCGACGGCCCTGAGTTGGGCTTGACGCGTCACGGCGACCGCATGCGCTCCCTGGATGACCAATTGAGGGCAAAACACCAGAGATAATTTTCCAAGAAGACGTTGATCGCAAAGGCTTTGTCCGGCATTTCCGTATGATCTCCGATTTGCCGGACAAACGCTGCCATGGCAGCTCCCACCGCGCCCTAGCACCTCCATCCGATGCCGGCGGTCTTGTTGGTCAGCGCTATGGCGGCGAGTTTGGCTGGCTTGCGCTCCAGTAGCTTCGCCGCCCAGCAGCAGGCCGCGTGGTCTTGGCGCGCCAGCCGCAATCGCCGTGGCGCCGGCGACCAGCAGGCGACGGAGGTAGCCTTCGCCCTGCTTGCCGATGTCGACCTGACGGTCCTTGCCGCAGCTGCTGTGCGCCTTCGGCGTCAGCCAGAGCCAAGCGGCGAACTGCTGGCCCGATCGGAACAACGCCCCATCCGACACTACCGCGGCGATCAGGCTGGCGGTGATCGGCCCAATGCTGGGTATCGTCGCCAAGCGGCGGCTCACGTCTCTGGCGCGATCCCACTCCAGATACCCGCCTCCAGCCGGTCGATTTCCTCGTCGAACAGACGGAGTCGGTCGACGAGACCCTGCGGCGCCCGCTGCGCCAGTTCCGGCATCCGCGGCGTCACATTCCGTGACGGCATCAAGGTCACCGATGCCGTGTCACAGCACGCCGCCTGATCGGCCTATCACCCATTTCCCCTTATGCCCCGGCCAGCCCGAACTTGACGGTATCGCTCAAACCTCATTTTTCCTTGGGTCCAGCGGTGTTCACACATGACGGTTTCCACGGCAACGGACAAAACAAGCAAATAATAAATCTCATCCGTTCAACAGAACGGTAAATATAATTTTGACCGCTATATAATATATGTGCTGCAACGGATCAAAATCCTTTGAAAATTCTCCGCCGGTCCACTATGATTTACGAGAGATAATAGGGGCGTGCTGCGGTTGACGTGCCTTGGATTCGTTATTATCCTTCCTCACCAACTATGCCATTTGCCATCACGCCTTAAACCCGTAAACGATTCGCTGTGGAGAAGACGTATGCAGAAGATTTCGTGGCGCCGGTACAGGCTGGATGCGCTTGATGGCCTTCGCTGCCGACGCGCCACCATCCATGGCGTCGAAGCAGAAGTGGTTGAGATGGATTACCACGAGGGTTGCGGCTGGATCTGGTCCGTCGTGGTGCCGCTGGATCCGGATCGCGTCCCGCGGGAAAGCGGGATCGCGGCCACGGAGGAGCAAGCTATGGCCGAGGCCGTTTCGGCGGCGGACCGCTGCGTCAGCGCGCATGAACGTGCCGTGCTCGTTGCGGCTAAACCTCGGTCTTAACATTACAGTTGCGATGGATTGACCTCCCGCCTGTTGAGCAGGCTTTGGGCATTACAGTTGCGCTTTTTTACGGTGAGCTTGGCAGGCGAGTGCTTGATGGCATCGCCTCGCAGTTGACCATGCGATGACGTCGGCGGGCTCGATCCGCCGTTGGGTCAGGCGGTCGGCAACACGACGGATCTCCTGCATCGACCAATGGACCATGAGCGAGGAACTTTCCTCATCGTTTTTGGGGGCGTTGCAAGGGTATCGGCCTTGTGTCGGACCACGACCAGCAGGGCGAAGGCGAGCATGACCAGTGAAACGTGTCGGTGCCAGCCGTGCCAACTCCGCGTCTCGTTGTGATCCAACTCCAGCCCGGTCTTCGCCGTCTCTAAGGCGTCCTCGATCAACCAGCGTTGTCCCTCGACTCGGACTAATGTGTCCACCGGCGTACCGTGCCGGCACTAGGTTGTGAAGAATCACAGTTTTTCATCAACGGGGCGTCGCATTAACAGCAGATCGCGCGTCGAGAGGCCAAAACTGGTCGGCACTACAACTATCTCAGGATCGAAATCGGCCAATTCCAGGTAGGGCCAGTCATAAAGCCGCAGCCCCTTGGTGCCGTTGCCCGCCGACAAGCGAATCCAGCTCTCCGCCGGCAGCTCCCTGGCGACCTTCTCGGCGGTGCCAGACACCGACAATGTCGGGCTCCAGGAATTGATACCGGTGAGCGGAGCCGCTGACTCACTGAGAGGGATTCCCAAGGCCGGCAATCCGTGATTCGATACCCCATCGCGATGGGGGGGAGCGAATGCCAGCGGCGTTGCCGATCCGGGAAGACTTGAGCGCGAGCGAATTGCGTGCCTTGGCGCGGCGGGAGCACAAAGGGCGGGTGGCGGCCCGGATGTTCGCCATCGCCCATGCGCTCGACGGGGTGAGCCGGGCGGAAGCGGCGCGGTTGGCCGGCATGGACCGCCAAGCCCTGCGCGATGCGGTGGTGCGTTACAACGCCGAAGGCGTCGCCGGGCTCTATGATCGTCCACTGCCCGGCCGGCCGGAATGGCTGAGCGAGGGCGAACAGGCGACGCTCAAGGCCATCATCCTGGCCGGCCCCGATCCGAGACGGCACGGCTGCGTGGAATGGACCCTGCCGATCCTGTGCGAGGTGATCGCCGAACGCTTCGCCAAGACGCTGCATCCGGCCAGTCTGTCGCGCATCGTGCGTCGGCTGAACCTGTCGAAGCAGAAGACGCGGCCCCGCCATCCGCAGTCCAACGCCAAGGCCCAGGCCGCCTTCCAAAAAAGGGGCTGCGCGAAGCGCTGAAGGCCGCGGCCGCTGCGCATCCGGAGCGTCGCCTCCAACTCTGGTTCCAGGACGAAGCGCGCGTCGGCCAGAAGGGCCGCACCGCGCACCGCTGGTGGGAGCGCGGGCAGCGTCCGGCCGGGCTGTGCGACAAGCGCTTCACCTCGGCCTACCTCTACGCCGCTGTCTGCCCGGCCAGCGGCGCCGACTTCGCGCTGGTCATGCCGACCGTCTCCACCACCGCCATGAGCCTGTTCCTGGGCGGCTTCTCCCGCAGCCTGGAACCGGACGTCCAGGCGGTGCTCGTGCTCGACCAGGCCGGCTGGCATGGATCGCGGGCGCTCGTCGTGCCGGGCAACATCACGCTGGTGCCGCTGCCGCCCTATAGCCCCGAACTGAACCCGGTCGAGCGCGTCTGGCTGTACCTGCGCGAGCGCTTTCTGTCCCACCGACTCCTGGACGACTACGACGCCGTCGTCCAGGCCTGCTGTGACGCCTGGAACGCCCTCACCGCCACACCGGAGCGACTGCGCTCCCTCACAAGTTACCCGTGGCTCCCATGTGTCAATGCTTAGGCACGGCGGTATGAAACCGTGACTGCCGGTCACGCCAAGCCCGTAGTCTTTGCCGGCACGGCACAACACCATCTCCAGTTCACTGACGCCATGACGCTGTCGGCTGCCACCCAAGCGAAAGGCCCCCCCGCGTCGATTGCCCGGCGTACCATCGCGGCAGCTATGGCCGGCTTGGTGGCGAAGCGCATGTCCTCGGGCACGTGGGGCTTGGCGAGGCGGTCTTCTGGGTTACCTGTCCAATCCTTGCGCAGGTAGAGCCGCCGGTCGATGAAGGCGTAGCCCTTGGACGAAATTTAGATGGCGAAGACGCCGATCTGGCAGTTGGTGATCTTTCCCGCTGAGCCAGTGTACTGGCGCCCGACGCCGCAGGAGGCTCTACCCTGCTTGAGGAAGTCGGTTTCGTCGATGACGAGAGTGGCATCGGGTTCGGCAAAGGCATCGAGCGCATAGTCGAGGACCACGTCGCGCAGCGCGTCGGCATCCCAGGAGGTGCGGCCGAGCATCGCCTGCTGACGCCAGGGTCATGTATCAAATGCAGCTTCGGCGCGCATCCACCCGGTCTTGCGCCGCTCCGGCCCGAGCAGCCCGTCCAGGAACGCGCCGGCTGATGCCGCCGTGCCGGACTGCAAGAGTAGTGGCCGGAGCCGGGCCTTGGTTCCACGCAGTTCATCTGACCATAGCCCCAGCAGGTTCTCGACCGCAAAAACTGGACATGGCCACCTCCGAAAGTCTGCTCAACAGGCAGGAGGCCGATCCATCGCAACTGCAATGTCAAAAGATGGGCAGAGACCGCTCACACGGTGATCGAGCGGACTATTCTTGGAATCCATTGTACATGGTTTTGCGGCGCAAGGGTCCATATGTCGGAATCGCCACAATATCGACCCGGCTTCATCACCATTTCCTCGATAGGCGACATCGCAAACGTTGAAGCGCGGCGCAACAAGGAGGAAGCCATCGCGGCATCCTTGGTTCGATCCGCCGAACATTTGGAGCATGACAATGCACCTTCCCCCGACAGACATCGGCTCTTTATCCTTATGGAATGCCGTGAAAGCATATTTCGTGCCACCGGTGGTGATTCCGGTCGCCGTCGTGCTGACAGTCTTGCTTTTCGTCCTGATACACGGCCCTGTTGTGTAAGTTATAGGGTTCGTCGCGTTCAAGGGCCTCGGTCGGAAGCCCTTTTAACGATGCATTGCACACATGCCGCTGCACCCAAAGGATTTTAGCATGAAAGACCGACCTGGAGCTCGCATCTTCAAGGGCGGGACGGCCCAATGTCATTCCCTCACAGTGACCTACGCACCAACCCGAACTTCATAGAGCTGTTGATCGGCGCTCCCATGCGCGACGATCGGATAGTCCGCAGCCCTCATCAAAAGAATGAGTTGACGGCATCCCCCGCCGTGACACTCACAGAATTTCTGCCTTCGGCCCCCGCGCTAACAAAGATAGCCCGAATAAAATGGTGCGGCGGCCGCACTCGATGCCTACAGCGACGATCACACCACTGTTTGGCACGCATCTCTCTTGATCGCGGTCGCACGCTGATGCTGGCCGGAAAGGCACTGATGAATGCGATCCTCCGCCATGCTTTCGGGCATCGTCTGCCACCGTCCCTCTGGAGCGATCAGGCACCGGTGCGCGAGGAACTCTTCGGTTTGGACCGGCTCGAGCGGCATGCGGAGAGTCTCGCCGCCGCGCAGCCGGTGACACGCAAGCCGCTTGCCGTCCTGTCCCTGCACACCCGCCTCGCCGACAACGCCACGGTGCTGCTCGCCGCCTATCGGGCGAGTGCGGCGGAATTGGAGCGCGGTCGCAGCGTGGATCCCGCCGCGGAATGGCTGCTCGACAATTACCATGTTGTCGAAGAGCAGATTCGGGAAATCCACGTCGACTTGCCGCCGGGTTATTACCGTCAATTGCCAAAGCTCGCAGACGGTCCGTTCGCCGGGTATCCTCGGGTGTTTGGACTGGCCTGGGCCTTCGTTGCCCACACTGACAGCCACCTCGATCCCGCCATCCTGCGTCGTTTCATCACCGCCTATCAGCGGGTCCAGCCGCTGACCATCGGCGAGCTGTGGGCGGTCGCGATTACGCTTCGTATCGTCCTCATCGAGAACCTGCGCCGACTTGCCGATCAGATCACCGCCGGACGCGCTGCACGGGCAGACGCCGACGCGCTGGCCGACCGGCTTCTCGCGTCGGGGGACAGCCGTTCCGTCCTCGAAGCGGACATGGCCACGCGCTCCTCCGGTTCCTTGTCCGACGTGTTCGCCGCGGAACTGGCGAAGCGATTGCGGGACCAGGATCCGCGAACGACGCCGGCCCTCGGCTGGCTGGAGGAGCGGCTCAACCGTCAAGGCGCAACGGTCGACGGTGTGGTCCAGCACGCCCAGCAGAGGTTGGGGGCCTCCAACGTCACCGTGCGCAATGTCATCACCAGCATGCGGCTGATCTCCGACATCGACTGGGCGGACCTGTTCGAGAGCGTGAGCCTCGTCGACGAGCAACTGCGCGCGGCGAGCGGCTTCGCCGCCATGGATTTCCCCACGCGCAACCTCTACCGGAGCGCCATTGAGGAATTGGCCCGCGGTTCGTCATTCCCGGAACTCGCCATCGCCGGTCTGGCGCTGTCAGCATCACGTACAGCAGCGGCGGAAGCAACCAACGGTGCGGACGCCGCGCGTGTCGGCGACCCCGGCTACCATCTGATCGCGGAAGGGCGTGGCGCACTTGAGCGGCGCATCGGCTTTCGGCCACCGGCCCGACTGCGGATCAGCCGTTTCAGCGTTCGTTTGGGAATCGGCGGCTATGTCGGCGCGATCCTGTTCGTGACGGCGCTGTTGCTGGGTCTCGCGGTGTGGGCGGCTTGGCTTCCCGGTATGGACGGCTGGCTCGTCCTGTTCGCCCTTGCCGGCGTCCTGCCGGCTTCCGAAGTGGCGACGGCGCTGGTCAACCGCGTGGTCACCGCGCTGTTCGGAGCGATCACCCTGCCGGGGCTCGAACTGGCGGACGGCGTACCCCCGTCACGGCGCACGCTCGTCGCCGTTCCGACACTGCTGACCGGTGAGGTCGACCTCCTGGAGCAGATCGAGCGGCTGGAGGTTCACCACCTCGCCGGGGCCAGCGGCGAGCTTGTCTTCGCCCTGTTGTCGGATGGTCTCGACGCCGACCGGGAGGTGGTGGCTGACGACGACGCTCTCCTGGCGGTGGCCGCCGCGGCCATCGAGCGGCTGAATCTGCGCCATGGCCCCGGTCCTGACGGCGGAGACCGTTTTTTGCTGCTGCATCGCCGCCGGCTCTACAATGACGGCGAGGGCAAGTGGATGGGCTGGGAGCGCAAGCGCGGCAAGCTGCACGAACTCAACCGGCTGTTGCGCGGCGCCACCGACACCAGCTTCATGCCCGTTGCCGGTCGCGCGCCGCAGGTGCCGGCCGACGTGCGCTATGTCATCACGCTTGACGCCGACACGCGACTGCCGCGGGACGCCGCACTCCGGCTGGTCGGCAAGATGGGCCACCCGCTGAACCGGCCGACGTTCGACGCGGCCGGGCGGCGCGTCATCAACGGCTATGCCATTCTTCAGCCCCGTATCACGCCGTCGCTGTCGCTCGGCGGCGAGGGATCGCTCTATCAGCGGATCGTCTCCGGCCCCGGCGGCATCGACCCCTATGCGTCGGCCGTCTCCGACGTTTACCAGGATCTTTTCGGCGAGGGATCCTTCACCGGGAAGGGCATCTACGACGTCGACGCTTTCGAAGCGGCGCTGGACGGCCGGGTTCCGCACAATGCCCTGCTCAGCCACGACCTGTTCGAAGGTGTTTTCGCCCGCGCCGGTCTCGCTTCCGACATCGAACTCGTCGAGGAGTTCCCCTCTCGCTACAACGTCGCTGCCAAGCGTCAGCACCGCTGGACTCGTGGCGACTGGCAACTGCTCCCCTGGATCCTCGGCCATAGGACAGGTCCCCAGGCGGCTCCGCCGGTCGGTCGCTGGAAGATGCTGGATAACCTGCGCCGCTCGCTGCTGGCGCCGTTCACCCTGGCGACGCTGGCCGTGAGCTGGCTGCTGCCTCTGCCGTCCGCCTTGGTGGGAGTCCTGCTCGTGCTCGCCGTCAGCGCGGTTCCGGCTTTCCTGCCGGCGGTGTCCTCGGTGCTGCCGGGCCGGCCGGGTACCCGCCTCGGCAACCACGTCGGCTCGCTCATGCAGGATCTGCGGATGGCGGCGATGCGGACCGTGATGTCGGTTGCCTTCCTGGCCGACCAGGCGTGGCGGATGGGCGATGCCATCGCAAGGACATTGACCCGGCTGTTCGTCACGCACCGCCACCTTCTCGAATGGACGACGGCGGCGCAGACAGGCGGCCGGCCGCGGCTGGAACTCGGCGGCTTCTATCGCGACATGGCCGGTGGTACCGCGCTTGGGCTCGTCGTGGCGGCCGGTACCGTTGCCGTGACGCCATCTTCCTGGCCGCTGGCCCTGCCTTTCGCCCTGCTGTGGCTGACAGCCCCCGCGCTCGCCGCGTGGACCAGCCGGTTGCCGGCCATACTTCGGCGGGCGGCGTTCTCCGATCCGGATGCCCCCGCCCTGCGCCTTACCGCCCGGCGCACCTGGCGCTTTTTCGAGACGTTCGTCACACCGGCCGAGAACATGCTGCCGCCGGACAATTTCCAGGAGGACCCGAAGCCGGTGGTCGCCCACCGGACATCGCCGACCAACATCGGTCTCTACCTGCTCTCCACCGTCGCCGCCCGCGACTTCGGCTGGTCAGGAACGACGGAAACCATCGAGCGGCTGGAGGCGACGTTCGATTCCATGCGGAAGCTCTCCCGGTTCAGGGGGCATTTCTACAACTGGTATGGAACACAGGATCTGAGGGTGTTGGAACCGGCCTATGTCTCGTCGGTCGACAGCGGGAACCTTGCCGGTCATCTGATCGCGCTCGCGAACGCCTGCGAGGAATGGATGGACTGTGCTCCGGCGGCGGGCGCCCGGCTTGGCATGATGGATACCCTCGTCCTGGCGCGAGAGGCCGCAGACGCCCTGCCCACAGCGGGCGGTGCGCAAATACGCCGGCTTGGCGCCGTTCTTGACGAAATCGCCGCACAACTGAACGAAGGGCAATCCATCGAGGTCCAGTTGCCGTCGCTGAAGTGGCTGTCCGACAAGGCTGTTGAGGTGGCCCGTGACATCATCCCGGCGGGTGGGCCGTCGGCCGGTGGTGACGGTCCGGTGGATCTGATGTTCTGGATAGTGGCATTGCGGACCGCAGTGATCGAGCATGGCCGTGACCGGTTCCCCATCACCGGGACGCCGGACATGCTGAGGGGCCGGTTGCGTGCCCTCGCCGATACGGCACGCGCCATGGCGCTCGCGATGGATTTCTCCTTCCTTCTCGATCCCGAACGCAAACTGCTGTCGATCGGCTACGCTCTTCCCGACAACAGCCTGGATCCGAGCTGCTATGACCTGCTCGCCTCGGAAGCCCGGCTCGCCAGCCTGTTCGCCATCGCCAAGGGCGACGTCGCGACGCGGCACTGGTTCCGCCTCGGCCGTGCGGCGACACCGGTCGGCAACGGCTCTGCGCTGATCTCCTGGTCCGGCTCCATGTTCGAATATCTGATGCCGGCGCTGGTGATGCGCGCGCCGGTCGGCAGCCTTCTGGAGCAGACAAGCCGTCTGGTGGTGGAGCGTCAGCAAGCCTACGGCAGAACGCTGGGGGTGCCATGGGGCATCTCGGAATCCGCCTATAGCGCCCGCGACCTGGAGTTCACGTACCAGTACTCGAACTTCGGTGTTCCCGGCCTCGGCCTCAAGCGCGGCCTCTCCGAGAATCTCGTCATCGCGCCCTACGCCACCGGGCTGGCCGCAATGGTGGATCCGCACGGCGCACGGCTGAACTACGACCGCCTCGCCGCGATGGGCGCATGCGGATGCTATGGCTTCTACGACGCCCTCGACTTCACCCGCTCCAGGCTTCCCGAAGGCGCGGAGATGGCCATTGTGCGCAACGTCATGGCCCATCACCAGGGCATGACCATCGTCGCCATCGCCAACGCCCTGCAGGACGGCCGGATGCGCGACCGTTTCCACCGCGAACCCATGATCATGGCCAGCGAACTGCTGCTCCAGGAACGCATGCCGCGCGACGTCGTCGTCGGGCATCCTCGGGCCGAGGAGGTGAAGACCTCCGCAATGGGCGTCGCCATCGCATCGCCGACGGTGCGCCGCCTTACCGCGCCGCCCTCCACCGCAGCCCCGGTCACCCACCTGCTCTCCAACGGGCGCTACACGGTGATGCTGACCGCGGCGGGGGCGGGCTACAGCCTGTGGCGTGACATCGCCGTGACCCGTTGGCGCGAGGATGCCACCAGGGACGACTGGGGGACCTTCATTTTTCTGCGCGACACGCAGACCGGCGAGCTGTGGTCCGCCGGCGCGCAGCCAGTCGGGCGTGCGGCGGACCATGCCGAGGTGGTGTTCGCCGAGGATCACGTCGAATTCATCCGCCATGACGGGACCTTGACCACCACCATGGACGTTCTGGTCTCCGGCGAGGCCGACGGGGAAGTCCGCCGCGTCTCGCTGACCAATGGCGGGCGGCGACCGCGCGTGATCGAAGTGACGTCCTATGCCGAGTTGGTCCTGACCACGCCGGCCGCCGACGCCGCCCATCCGGCTTTCGCCAAGATGTTCGTGCAGACCGAGTTTCACGGCGAGTTCGGCGCGCTGGTCGCCACCCGCCGCCCGCGCTCGCCACGCGAGCCGCCGGTCTGGGCCGCCCACTTCGCCGTCGTCGACGGCGGGATCGCGGCCGATCTAGAATACGAGACCGACCGGGCCCGTTTCATCGGGCGTGGCCACACCGTCGGGACGACCGCCGCGATCACCGACGGCCAGCCGCTGTCGAACAGCCTCGGGACGGTTCTCGACCCGATTTTCGCGATCAGGCAGCGCGTGACGATCCCGCCCGGAGGGGTCGCGCGGGTTGCCTTCTGGACCTTGGTCGCGTCGTCTCAGGCAGCGCTTCTTGACCTTGTCGATCAGCATGCCGACCGGAATGCCTTCGACCGGGCGAAAACCTTGGCATGGACGCAGGCCCAGGTCCAGCTTCGCCACTTGGCCATCGGGGCAGACGAGGCCGCCGACTTCCAGCGCTTGGCGGCGCCGATCCTGTACGCCGATGCCCGCTTCCGGGCTTCCTCCGCCACCATCGCCGGTGGCGCGGGAGCCCAGTCGGGCCTGTGGCCCCACGCGATTTCTGGGGATCTGCCCATCGTCATGCTGCGCATCGACGACGTCGAGGACATCGCCCAGGTCCGCCAGTTGCTGCGTGCCCACGAATACTGGCGCATGAAGCGTCTGGCCGTCGATCTGGTGATCGTCAACGAGCGCGCTTCATCCTATGTTCAGGATCTTCAGGTTGCCATCGAGACTGCGGTGCGCAGCAGCCAGTCGCGGCCACGGTTCGGCGAGGAACCGGCGCAAGGCTCGGTCTACGCGTTGCGTGCCGACTTGATGCGTGCCGATGCACGCGCCCTGCTCCATTCGGTCGCCCGTGTCGTGCTGATTGCCCGGCGCGGCTCCATCGCCGAACAGATCGCCCGCCTGCAGCGGCAATCGTTCCCATCGGCACCCATCGACACCCCCGTATCGCTCCAACCCGCGGCCCAGCCCATGTCGGACCAGGTGCCGGTGCCGGGATCCCTCGAATTTTTCAACGGTCTGGGCGGCTTCGACAAGGACGGGCAAGAGTATGTGGTCGTCCTCGACGCCGGCCGCATGACGCCCGCTCCCTGGATCAACGTGATCGCCAACCCCGATTTCGGCTTCCAGGTGGCGGCGGAGGGCGGCGGTTTCACCTGGGCAGGGAACAGCCGGGAGAACCAGCTCACGCCGTGGTCCAACGATCCGGTCGGCAATCCGGCCGGGGAAGCGATCTATCTCCGCGATGAGGTGAGCGGTGACCTGTGGAGCGCCACCGTGCAGCCGATCCGCAACGGTGGGACCTATACCGCCCGCCATGGTCGCGGGTACAGCCGCTTCGAACATCGGGCGCACGGCATCGCGCTTGAGCTTCTGCAATTTGTGCCGCTGGCCGATCCGATCAAGATTTCCCGCCTGACCCTGCGCAACCATTCGCCCGGTCCGCGCACGCTGTCCGTCACCGCCTATGCGGAGTGGGTGCTCGGCACGGCACGTGGCGCTTCGGCTCCGTTCATCGCAACGGAGATCGACGCGGCCACTGGAGCCATGCTGGCCCGCAACCGCTGGAGCCCAACCTTCGGCGAACGCGTCGCCTTCGCCGATCTCGACGGCCGGCAGACGGCGTGGACGGCCGACCGTACCGAGTTCCTCGGCCGCAACGGCGGCCCCTCGGCGCCAGCGGCGCTCGTCGGGCGGTCACCGCTGTCCGGGGCGACCGGCGCTGGTCTCGATCCCTGCACGGCCTTGCAGGGCGTCGTCGAGTTGAAGGCCGGCGAGACGGTCGAAATCGTCTGGTTCCTCGGACAATGCGCCTCGGCGGAGGCGGCCCGCGAGCTTATTGCGCGCTACCGCGACGCCGATCTCGACGCCGCTCTCGAAGCGGTCGCCGATCACTGGACTTCCGTGCTCGGCGCCGTTCAGGTCAAGACGCCGGACCGGGCGATGGACATTATGCTGAACGGTTGGTTGCTCTACCAGACGCTGGCCTGCCGCATTTGGGCGCGTTCGGCCTTCTATCAGGCGAGCGGCGCCTACGGCTTCCGGGACCAGCTGCAGGACGGCATGGCGCTGAGCTTCGCCATGCCGAATGAGGCGCGGCGCCATCTGCTGCGCGCCGCCGGCCGGCAGTTCGTCGAAGGCGACGTCCAGCACTGGTGGCTGCCCCAGTCCGGGCAAGGGGTACGAACGCGGATCTCGGACGATCGCGTGTGGCTCGCCTTCGCCACCGCCACCTACATCGCCAGTTCGGGTGACGCCACGATCCTGGAGGAGAGCGTGCCGTTCCTCGACGGTCCGCCCTTGCGCCCCGGCGAGCACGACGCCTTCTTCCAGCCGGCGACTGCCGACGAGTGCGCCTCGCTGTTCGAGCACTGCGCCCGCGGCCTCGACCAAAGCCTCGTCCTGACCGGCGAGCACGGGCTGCCGCTCATCGGCACCGGCGACTGGAACGACGGCATGAACCGCGTCGGTCAGGACGGCAAGGGCGAAAGCGTCTGGCTTGGCTGGCTGCAGCTCCACGCCATCGCGCTGTTCGCGCCGCTGGCGGATAGTCGCGACGCCGACCGTGCCCGCCGCTGGCGTGACCATGCCGAGGCGTTGCGCCAGTCGCTGGAGCGCGAGGCTTGGGATGGCGCGTGGTACCGCCGGGCGACATTCGACGACGGCACATGGCTTGGATCCGCCGCGTGTGAGGAGTGCCGCATCGACTCCATCGCCCAATCCTGGGCTGTGCTCTCGGGTGCCGCCGATCCCGAGCGCGCCGCGACGGCGATGGCGTCGCTGGAAAGACTGCTGATCCGACCCGACGACGGCCTGGCGCTGCTGTTCACGCCGCCGTTTGATGGGACGACGTCCGATCCCGGCTACATCCGCGGCTATCCGCCGGGTCTGCGCGAGAATGGCGGGCAATATAGCCATGCCGCCATGTGGGCGATACTGGCGTTCGCCAAGCTGGGTGACGGCAGCAGGGCGGCCGCCCTGTTCGACTTGCTCAATCCGATCAACCACGCCCGCACGCCGGCCGAGGCCGAGCGCTACAAGGTCGAACCCTACGTTGTTGCCGCCGATGTCTATTCGGTGGCGCCACATGAAGGGCGCGGCGGTTGGAGCTGGTATACGGGTGCGGCGGGGTGGATGTACCGTGCCGGCACAGAGGGCATCCTCGGCATCCGCCGCGAGGGCGCATTCCTGGTCGTCGATCCGTGTCTTCCGGCTCCCTGGACAGGCTTCGAAGCCACGGTAACCGTGGAGTCGACCCACTACCACATCCGTGTGGAGGCGGCTTCGCACGGTGATCGCGACGCATCGAACGCGGTCCTCGACGGCTCCCGTTTCGACCGGACCGGCGAAGCGGTCCATCTGCCGCTCGATGGCGGGAGGCATACGCTGGTCCTGTCGCTGCGGGATCGTCATGGGAAGCGGAGGTGGCAAACTGTAGATTGCAGCGGATAGGCCGTTCCTCAACAGAAGGTTTAGGATCGGGAATGGCGCCGAAGGGCGACGGCCGGGGAAATATAGTCAAGGGAACGGGACGAGCTTTCCGAGCGCTTCGTCCCACAGCCAGAGACAGCCTCCAGCCAACGCCCCTCCCAGGGTGAGAGCTGGCGCTTCCTGGAGTGCCTGAATATGCCGGTGGCATTGCGGCAGATGATAGTTGGGAATGCGGGGATTCAAATGGTGGATGTGGTGGAAACCGATGTTGCCGGTGAACCATTGGAGTATGGCGGGAAGACGCAGGTAGGAACTTCCCCGTAAGGCCGCGAGCTGTGGCTCCCATTGCTCCTGCCGAACCCACAGCGTGTGCTCGAACCGGTGTTGGACCGAGAACAGCCAGACGCCGGCTATGGCGGCGAGGATCGTAATGGGCAGTTGCACTAGCAGCACCGTGCCGAAGCCGAGCCAGGCCGCGAGTGCCAGCAGGAGAGCGGCGATCATCAGGTTGGTCTTATGGACGGACAGCTGCTCCTGCCGCCAATCGGACGGCGTGTCGAAGGGGAAGCGGTACAGTACGAGGAAGACCAGCGGCGGCAGCAGGATCAGCGCCACCACCGAATGGCGGAGCAGGCGATGGAAAAGACGCTCGCGACGGCCGAGCGCGTTGTATTCGTCCAGCGTCAGACAGGATGAGTAGATGTCGTATCCACTGTTCCGCCGGTCGAGATTGTTCCAGTTGGCATGATGACCAGCATGCTGGCGCCGCCAGTTGGCATAGGGAGTCAAGGTCATGACACTGCACAGTGTGCCGATGGCATCGTTGGCCCGCCGTGACCGGAAGAAGGCCCCGTGCCCGCAATCGTGTTGGATGATGAAAATGCGAACCAGGAAGCCGGCGGCCGGAACGGCAAGTAGCAGCGTGACGGCGTAGCTGATGTTGAGGCTGAGGACCATGAGCGCCCAACACCCGATAAAGGGCAGGACCGACGTTGCCAGTTGGACGAGGCTGCGGACGAGGCTTGGTGTCTGGTAGGGGCGAAGCCGTTCGCGCAAAAGCGCTTGTCCACCATCGTCGATGGCGACTTCGTTGTGCGGTGGCAATGTCGCACCCGTGTCATCCTGAGTCATAAGCCCTCTCCTCGAAGAAGGTATTGGAAACCGGTGCCGACTTTTCGGGATGGCGTATGGGGCCTCACCCGTGACTTCGGCATTGGTACTCGATCTCGTTTGCCGATGAACTGTCCACCCGCGTCCAGATCTCGCTCCGCCCGAAGATCGGTAATCCTATATAGGCACGAACTCTCAATGACTCATCCGACAGGACGGAGACACTGCCACTGTAGGTCTTGCCATCCTGAGGATTGTAAATGGACCCGTCCCAGCGGTTGGGGCCGGCGGGGGTCAGACCGGTTATGACGACGAGGCCGCAGATGCGCTGCGCTTGTTTGGCTGGATCCGGGTTCTTCTGATCCAGGCGAGGCGAGCTGCTCCGATCCGTGGCGTTCCGCAGCCAGATAATCCGACCGCAGAATCGATTGGCACAGCGGGTGATCCTAAGGACTGCATCCTTGTCTGCGGTCAGCCAGACACCTTGCAAGTCGGCTGCCGAAGCCGTCCCCGGCAGCCGGACAAGCGCCAAGCACCCGATGGCTATCACCGCGGACCTGAGCATTGCCTTTTTGCACAACGCAGGATCCTCCCGATTTCCCGGCTCCGGTTAATATTGTGAACGATCAACCGAAGCGCTATGGCGGACGTCCACCATCCTTTCAGCGATACGCTTTTGGTTGCGGGGATGGGTTGGTCGGGGGCAGGTCGCGCCAGCGCTTAACGCGCCGTTTAAGGCAGCGGCTTGACGGTACGAGCGGCCAGCATCGCGAAACTTCCCCGGTAGGGGAAGCTGGTCGGCGGAGGTGAGACGGCCGCCATCGAAGTCAGCAATAACCGACTTGCCGGTAACCGGTGACAAGATGGGAAGAACCCCGGCACTCTCAGCCGAGCCGGGGGTGAACTTAATTGATCCGTTGTGAGACTCGGTCGTCGAAGGCTATATACTGTTTGGGCAGGGAGAGGCCGACCGGCGGATAATTCTTCACCAGCATTGCGCCTTCCGGTGTTCCGTCGCTGATCCACAAATCCTCGTAGTGGTTATAGAACAGCCTGTCTCCCACTGCGGTCAGGACCTCCAAGCGCCCGGCCCTTGGGTCCTCGCAAATGCTGCCATCCAGCTTGACCGTGCCCTCGTCCGTCCCGTCACTGATCCAAAGCTGGCCATAGCCGCCGGTCCCGTCCCAGGCGGTCAGGAACAGCCGGTCGCCGACCGCCGTCAGATGCGTGGGCAGGATCGGCAGGGGAACCGGGGGGGCGAAGCTGCCGGGGAAGAAATCCTTGACCAGTTCCGTCCCGGCCGCCGTGCCATCCGACCGCCACAGTGCCCTGCCATGGTCGCCGTTTTCGAATCCGGCCGTCTGGCGCTGAGCCGTAACCGTGAAATTGCGGGATATCGTTCGCGTCGTTTCTCTTTCCTCGGCCGGCGCCTACACTGATGCAACTGCCGAGGACACGAGCTTTGGACCAAGGCGCCATCGCTGACGGGATCTGGAAACAACCGATCTCCGTCGTGCTCGAAAACCTGGATGCGACGCCCGCCGGGCTGGGACGAACCGAGGCGGAGACCCGCCGGCGCAGATACGGTCTGAACCAGCCGCTGGCGCGCCGCCGCCGGCCACTCTGGCTGCAATTCCTGACACGCTTCCTCAATCCCCTGGTGCTGATCCTGCTGTTCGCCAGCGGCCTGTCGGCAGCCACCGGGAACATCACCAGCTTCGTCATCGTGATCGTCATGGTCGTGCTCAGCGTCACCCTGGACTTCGTCCAGGAGATGCGGGCCGAGAACGCCGTGGAGGCGCTGCGCCGCACCGTCGCCGTGCATGTGCAGGTGCGCCGGGACGGTGTGGAGGTATCGGAGCCGGTGGATCAACTGGTTCCAGGCGACGTGGTCCGTCTGGCCGCCGGCGATCTGGTTCCGGCCGACTGCCGCCTCCTCGAAGCGCGCGACCTGTTTGTCAACCAGGCCATGTTGACCGGGGAGCCCTACCCGGCGGAAAAGCGCATCGATGCCGTCGCGATCCCGGCCGAAGATGCGGAGAAGGCGCTCGACACCATATTCATGGGGACCTCGGTCATCAGCGGCAGCGCCACCGCCCTGGTCTGCCGGACCGGCGACGCGACAGCGTTCGGTCAGTTGAGCGGCACCCTGCAGGCGCCTTCCCCTCCCACCGCCTTCGAACTGGGCATCCGCCAGTTCGGTTTCCTCATACTGCGCCTGACGATCTTCCTGGTGTTGTTCGTGCTGGCGGTGAATGTGCTGTTCCACCGTCCCTGGCTGGAGTCCCTGATGTTCGCCCTGGCCCTGGCGGTCGGGCTGACGCCGGAACTGCTGCCGATGATCGTCACCGTCACGCTGGCGCGCGGTGCGATGCGGCTGGCGGAGCGCCGTGTCATCGTCAAACGGCTGGCGGCCATGCACAACATCGGCGCCATGGACGTGCTGTGCACCGACAAGACCGGGACGCTGACGGAGGCGACGATCCGGATGGTCAGGCACCTGGATTTCCGTGGTGCGGAGAGCGAGCGCGTCTTTCGGCTGGCCTACCTGAACAGCCATTTTGAAAGCGGCATCAAGAGCCCGCTGGACGAGGCCATCATCGCCTTCCGCACCCTCGACGTGACCGGCTGGCAGAAAATCGACGAGGTGCCCTTCGATTTCGAACGGCGGCGCGTCTCGGTTCTCGTTAGCGATGGCACCGAGCGGCTGCTGGTGGTCAAGGGGGCGCCGGAAGACGTTCTGCGGCAGTCCACCCATTACGAAGGCGAAGGGGGCGTCGAGAGGCCGCTCGACCCGGCGGCGCGGGCAGAACTGGATGCCCTGTTCCAGAAACTGGGAGAGGATGGGTTCCGGGTGCTGGCAATCGCCTCCAAGGCGATGGGACGGGATCATACCTCAGCCGCGCTGGGAGATGAAAGCGAACTGGCCTTCGCCGGCTATGCGGTTTTCCTCGATCCCCCCAAGGCGAGCGCCATGGCGGCGATCAGCGATCTGACCGGGGCCGGGGTGGCCGTGCGCCTTCTGACCGGCGACAACGAGCGGGTGACGCGTCACGTCTGCGCCGAACTCGGTCTCCCCGTCGTCGGCCTGATCACCGGCGACGATCTGCGGGCGATGAGCGAAGAGGCGTTGCGGGCCCGCCTCCCCAAGGTCAACGTGTTCTGCCGGGTGACGCCGGCTCAGAAGGAACGTGTGCTTTTGGCGTACAAGCGCTCCGGCCGGGTGGTGGGTTTCCTGGGCGACGGGATCAACGACGCCTCCGCCCTCCATGCCGCCGACGTCGGCATCTCGGTCGACAGCGCCGCCGACGTTGCAAAGGAGGCAGCCGGCCTGATCCTGCTCGACCACGATCTGTCGGTGGTGCATGAGGCGGTGATGGAGGGGCGCCGGACGGTGCAGAACGTCACCAAATACATCCTGATGGGAAGCAGTTCGAATTTCGGCAACATGTTCAGCATGGCGGGTGCGTCGCTGTTCCTGCCCTTCCTGCCGATGCTGCCGACCCAGGTGCTGCTCAACAACCTGCTCTACGATGCGTCGGAGGCCGGCGTTCCGCTCGACAACGTGGAGGCGGAGGCGTTGGCCCTGCCGGCGCAGTGGGATCTGCGGCTGATCCAGCGCTTCATGCTGGTGCTGGGCCCAGTCAGCTCCCTGTTCGATTTCCTGACCTTCTACGCCTTGCTTCACCTGTTCAACGCCGATGAGGCGCTGTTCCAGACCGGATGGTTCGTAGAGAGCCTTGCCACCCAGGTGCTGGTCATCTTCGTGATCCGCACCCGCCGCAGCCCCTGGCTCAGCCGACCCAACGCAATTCTGGCCGGGTTGTCGCTGGGAGCTGCCGCCGTCGGCGCGCTGCTACCGCTGACGCCGCTGGCATCCTTCTTCGGCTTCGTGGTACCTCCAGCCTCCTTCTATCTGTTCCTGGTGGCCGCCGTCGTCACCTATCTGGTCCTCGTGGAGATCATCAAGCGGGTGTTCTTCCACTACATCGCTCCACGACAGTAATGCGGAACTCGGGGCGTCGGCGGACTCCATCCTGAGAAGTTGGCGTTCAGGCGACCCTGCGGGAGACTGGCCTCCCGAGGCCGGCCATGATGTTGAAATGGACTCCCCATCAGCGGGCATAGCCATTGCTTTTGTCCAACTGTAAATCGATGGCCAAAAGCTTATGCTCTACGGAGAATCTGATCAAAGGGAGCGGCGTATGTCCAAAAAGTTGCTGAACGACCGTCGTGTCCTCATCGTTGAGGACGAGTTCCTCGTCACCGTCGTTCTAGAGGCGGCGGTCCAGGAGGCAGGCGCCAGTGTGGTTCGGCTTGCCGCTTCGACCGTGGATGCTCTTGCGTTGATTGAAGCCGAACCCTTCGATGTTGCGCTTCTGGACGCCCGATTGGATGAAGAACCGGTCGTTGACGTTGCCGACGCTTTGGACAAACGAGGCATCCCATTCGTTTTCCACTCCGGATATGGTCCGGAACATCTCCCAAGCAGCCATCGTCATCGCCCCCTGCTTCGTAAGCCATCGCTTTCATCCAGTGTCGTCCAGGCACTGTACGAGGCGATGAATTAACTGGAACAGAGTGGAGGACAAACGGCAGTCACCCGCTCATCGTCGAGCCGGACACCAGGATGGCGGCATCGAAATCTTCCCGTTCGATCAGCGCCAGGGCATCCGCCACGCAGCCGGCCATGCCGACGATGGCGGCTCCCGCATCCAGCGGGATTTCCTCCAACGCCATGGCGATCAGCAATTCGTCTTCGACGATCATGATCCGGCAGCCTTCCAGATGCTTTCCGGTCATCAGGCATTCTCAAGGGAGGCGAGGCCTTCGTCGTCGCTCCTCGTCTGGGCGACCGGTACGGTGAACGTCGCCTGGAGGCCGGTCGAATCGTAATCCACCATGACATCGCCGCGCAGTTCGTAGCGGATTTGCTGGGTGATCAGCTTGGAGCCGAAGCCATGATGGGTGGGAGGCGACACCGGGGGGCCGTCCGTCTCGCGCCAATGTACAAGCAGCGCCGCATCGGCATCCCTTTGCCCGAATTCCCAGGTCACGACGACCCGCCCTTCCGCCACGGACAACGCGCCGTATTTCAGCGCGTTGGTCACCAACTCGTGGATCACCATGCCGAGCGCCAACGCGGCCTTGGGCCGGAGTTGAACGGCAGGCCCATCAACGGCAAAGCGTCCTTCGCTGGTGGCATAAGGCTTCACTTCATTGAGCACGACGTCGCTGAGGGGAATGTTCCCCCAACGATCACGGGTCAGCAGATCGTAGGTGCTGGCGACCGCCTGCAGGCGCCCGAGAAACGCCGTGCATTCCGGTGCTTCGGCAATTGCCTTCAGCGTCTGCTGGGCCAAGGCGGTGACAACGGCCAGCATGTTCTTGACGCGGTGGTCGAGTTCACCGATGAGCTGGCGCTGCTGCTCCTCGGCCTCCTTGAGCGACGTCACGTCCACAAAGGTCAACAACAGGCCTTCCAAATCGTTGCGGGCTTTCCGGTAAGGCAGGATGCGCATCATGTAGTGTCTGGTCCCGTCCCTTGACCGAACCGCCTTTTCCACGGTCGCCGGGTCGGTAAGCGCATGTCTCAGATCCGAATCCAGATCGACCTGATCGAGATGGCTGACGATATCGGTCAGCGGACGACCGCGGTCGGTCGCGATCAGATTGAAAATCTGCGTGATCGCCGGCGTGAAACTCCGGATCAGCAGGGATCGGTCCAGGAAGATGATCCCGATCTGGGTGCTGTTGAACAGATTCTGGAGATCGCTGTTGGACTGATCCAGCTCCTCGACCTTGCTGTTGAGTTCTATGTTGACAGCGTGAAGCTCCTCATTGACGGATTGCGTTTCCTCTTTGGCTGTTTCCAGCTCCTCATTGGTCGATTGCAGTTCCTCGTTGACCGAGATGAGTTCCTCGTTGGCGGACTTCAGTTCCTCCAATGAGGTTTCATACTCTTCGATCGTGCTCTGGAGACGCTCCTTGGTATCGCGAAGTTCACGTTCCAGCTGCTCCACCGCACCGGGATCCTGGCCCCAGTGACGCTCCTTGCCGTAGATTTCCTCCGCAGGACTTGGATCTCCGACATCGGAAAACAGGACCAGGAAGAAGGGTTCCCCGTCGCGGTCGAACGGCTCGATCGTCAGATCGAGCATTTGGACACGATCGTCCACCTCCACCGCCAGGTGCTTGCGGGTTACCGGCTTGTGGGTCTGCATCGCCTCGTGCAGGGCGCCGCGAAGATCGAGCCGAAGTCCCTTGCGGGCCATCGCCAGAAGCTGGCGGTTCGGGGCGCCGGGCGGCGCCTGAAGGTACTTGCCGGTGTTGGCGGAATAATAGACCACCTCACTGTTCTGGTTGACGACGACATGGGCCGGAGCGAAACGCTCCAGCACGCGCGCCTCCACATGCCCACGCAGATTGGCGGCGTTGGACTGGATCGAGCGGGGGGTCTCGGCCGATCCGCGAGGCGTGCGGCCGCCATGCTCCGCCATGGCGAAGGGAATGGTCACGGAAACCGCATCCTGCCGGCGGAACAGGCGATGTTTTTTGTCTATGGGCACGAACAGCGTCTGATGTTGCCCGATGGTCTCGGCCACGCCGAGGAAAAGATAGCCGCTGGGGCGCAATGCATAGTGGAACATTGGGATCACCTGATCCTGAAGTCCCATCCCCAGGTAAATGAGCAGATTGCGGCACGAAATCAGGTCGATGCGTGAAAATGGCGGGTCACGGACGACGCTGTGCGACGAAAAGATGCACAGGTCGCGCACCTCCTTGCGAACGAGATAGCTGGTGCCGTCCTCAGTGAAATGGCGTTTGAGCCGGTCCGCCCGCACATCCCGCACCAGATTGGCGGGATAGCGCCCGGTGCGTGCCACTTCCAGGGCATGCTCGTCGATGTCGGTGGCGAAGACCTGGATCTTCGGCACGCTGTGGAGGGTTTCTGCATATTCGGACAGCAGCATGGCGATGGAGTACACCTCCTCGCCGGTGGCGCAGCCCGGCACCCAGACGCGCACCGCATCGCCGACGCTTTTCCCGGCGAACAGATGCGGGATGACGAGTTCCTCCAGCGCCCGGAAGGTCTCGCCGTCGCGGAAGAAGGTGGTGACACCGATCAGCAGATCGCGAAACAGTGCCGCGGCTTCGGTACGGTCCTCACGCAGGTGTTCGACATAGCTGTCGATGTCCGTCAGCCGCAGGGCCTGCATCCTGCGTTGGACACGGCGCAGGAAAGTGTTGTGCTTGTAGCCCTGGAAATCGTGCCCGATCTGATTGCGCAGAATGGTGGTGATGCTTCTGCGTGCCGATTCCAGCCGCGCATCCTCTTGAACATCCTTCTCACCCGTCAGATCGCCCAGCGACGTGGCGGTTCGCGCGTAGTCCACCAGCGTCGCCGCCATCGTTTCGACCGGCGCGACAAGGTCGACGACGCCGGTGGCGATGGCGCTGTTCGGCATGCCGTCATGGCGGGGAATTCCGTCATGCCCCTGGGCGATGGTGAAGCCGCCCCGTTCCTTGATCGCCTTGACGCCCAGGGTGCCGTCGCTGCCGCCGCCCGACAGGATGATGCCCACCGCTCTTTCACCGCAGTCGCTGGCGAGCGAGCTGAGGAAGAGGTCGATGGGGTTGCGCTCGCGGCGGGAGGCGCTGTCCGGCCGGACATGCAGCCGGCCGCTGTCGATGGTCAGCAGGGTTCCTGGCTGCAGGGTGTAGATGCGGTTTGGCTCGACCAAATCCCCGTCGCAGGCCTGATGCGCCGGCGTGGGCGTGCATCGGCCGATGATGTCGGCCAGCAGGCTTTCGTGTTCCGGTGACAGATGCGTCACGACCACGAAGGCCATGCCGCTGTCGGCAGGAACGGCGCCGAACAGCCCCTCCAAGGCCTCCACCCCGCCAGCGGATGCGCCGATCCCGACGATTGGGAAGGATGCCTTGTCGCTCATGCTGCTGCCCTTCCACAGATCCTGACGATCCGGATCGATGTCGTTTGAGGATGCCGGGGATGGCGCTCTTGTCGGCGATGAGCTTTTCTACAGTTCAACTGGAGCAACCCCCTCGGGACGATGGCCGGCCGTCCCTGGTGGCGTTCTTCCTCACAGTCGATGCCAAATTCTGACGCGGACGGTCAACTCACTCTCTAGCACCTTCCTTTGGTTGGGCACCACCGTCATCGTCCCAGTTGCGAAGCAGAGTGCTACGCTCCCGCTGGAGTAGACGCTCATCGCCGATCCTTGCGGTCACCGGTGGCACGGACGCGGTTTCAATGAACATTTTCCCGTTCAGGAAATGGACTGACGACGAACGATGTTTCAGTTGTACGGTTTGCATGATGACACCTCCTCTGCGGTAAAGTTCGGTGCGGAACGGCTTTCCGCGATAGACGGAGCATTGCTCCGCCCGGTCCTCGCAACAATGTTCATCCGGGCAGGAGAGTTCCGTTTCCCGCCGGTTCCAGGAGCCGGTCCAGTTCATCGGGGTCGATGAGCACCGTCTGCTCCATGGCCATTCCGCGATTGGAATGCGGAAGACGGAGCCAGGTCGCGCTGCGCCGATACACAGGGAAGGAGAGCGAGTCGATCAACTCCTCGTCGGTCTCCACGATGTAGCTTCCCGCCGGTTGCACCCCGTCGACGCCGCTCAAGGCAAAAGGATGGGCGAACGTTACGGTCCTGCTGGTGGTGCGGGTGAATGCGGTGGTCATCGAAGGGTGCTCCCATTCATGTCCGGCGGATTTCCTTGAAAGCAGCTGTCTATCCGCCCGAACTGGAGAACAGCAGCCCGGCAAGAAAGCCGACTGAGACGCCAAGTGTCAGATAAGCCATGTTCTTCCATTTCGGCGCGGACAAAGCCCAGGCGGCACGCTCTGAAACCATCCACTCCGACAACGTCCCGTGCGTGAGCGACATGGCGATCTCCTTCCGGATATTTGCTTCAAAATATGGTGCCGCCAAATTTTATTACAATGGGGGTGGTCGAATAATTACATTGATGCTTATTTGATTCGGACTGCCGCCAGCCTCCGCTGGACAGGATCCTCTACCTAGATGATTCTTGAGCGTCCCTTGGGCCGCCTTCTCACCATTTGGTGCGATGGAGCAACGACTTGCATGCCAAGCACGCGGCAAAAACCTGCCATACGCGGCCCTGACCGATGTGAGCCACGGCTCAAAAAAACATGGAACGGACCGCCTCGACCGACTGCCAGACGGTGATCGCCGTGGCGATGAGAACGGTGGCGGCTATCGCCAACGACACTGCCAGCAACACCCCGTCCTCTTCCAGATAGGCCAAGGCGATCAGCATGATCGTCACCGCCGGGACGACATTGCTCAGCGGAATGGGAACGAAGAAGACGCCTGCCAGCACGAGGACGACCAATCCGACCACGCGCGTCGTCGTCTCGAACGGCATTTTCCAGCGTGGGCGTATGACCGTCTCCATGCGCCTCAACACCGGCACGGTACGATCGACCATGCGGACCAGGCGCTGTGTCGAGAAACGCCGCGACATGATCGTCCTGGGAAAGGCCGGCGTTTCCCGCGCGAGGATCATCTGGAACGCGGGAATGGTCAGCAGCAGCCCGACGACCGGCGATGTTCCCGGAGTCAGCCCGATCAGTGCCAGCAACAGCAGGACGACGCCGAAGGAGCGCTTGTGCAGCCTGTCCAGCAGCCAGCCGAATGTAACGCCCTCGGCCGGAGCTTCTGCGAGCAGGCCACGCAAAACCTCGGATGTCGGGATATGCGGAGGCAAGGCCGAGGTCATGACCGCATCGCTCCGGCCGTTTCGGTGGGGCGACACCTGCCTGTCATGCCGGGATCGACACCGTAACGGTCGTGCCGGCGCCGGACCCGACGGTCAGACCGCCTTTGACCTGCTCGGCCAGCAACTCCATCAAGGTGAGGCCGAGCGAGCCCGTGCGTCGTTCATCGGCCATGCCGATGCCATCGTCACTGATGCTCATGCGCAGGACTTCGTACGAGATTTCCCGGAACGAGACGGCGATGCGGCCGGATCGCCCGTCCGGGAAAGCGTATTTCAGCGCATTGATCATCGCCTCGTTGGCGATGAGGGCCAGCGGGATGGCCCGATCCGGTTTCAGGAACACCTCGTCGGCGTCGACATCCAGCACCACCCGCAAACTCTGTGCAGGCTCGAAGGACATCAGCAGGTCGCGGCACAGCATCCGCAGATATCCCCCGAATTCGATCTCCTGCAGCCCCTGCGTCCGGTAGAGCGTCTCGTGGATCTCGGCCATGCGGTCCAGCCTTTCCACGGCGCTGTGCAGCGCCTCCTGCACGGCCGGCTCCCGGCCATGTGTGAGGTCCAACTGGATGCGCAGGAAGGACGAGGCCATCTGGAGGGTGTTTTTGACGCGGTGGTTCACCTCCTTCATCAGGTTGTCCTTGTCGCGCAGCAGCAGGTCCTTGTCGGCAAGGGTGTTGCGCAGCACACGCTCCACCTCGGTGCGGCGCTCAACTTCGGCGGCAAGTTGGCGATTGAGTTCATCCAGCCGCCCGGTACGCACCGCGACACGGTGATCGAGTTCTTCGTTGAGTTGGCGCAATCCGTCTTCCGCCGCCTTGCGCTCGGTGATGTCGACAAAGGACACGAAATGGTGGCGGATACGGTCTTCTTCGAAAACGGGTGCGACATGCTGGAGCACCCATAGCGGCTTTCCGTCCCTCCGATAGAGCCGGACCTGGCGCACGATGGCCTCGCCGGCGCGTAGGGCAAGGCCAATGGCGTGCGCCACCTCCGGGTCGGTGCCGGAGCCTGACAGCAGATGATAGTTCTTGCCCAGAATCTCTTCGCGCGCATAGCCGCTGAGCCTGGTGAATGCGGCATTGGCGAAGACGATCGGGATATCCGGCAGGGTGGGATCGGCGATCAGCATGGGCATCAGGGTCGATTCCGCGGCCACCACGAAGGGGCCACCGCGCGCGGCCTCCATCCTGACCATTCTCTCTGCATCCTGTTGGTCGCGGGGATTATCGGGCATGCAGCGCTCCTTCGTCCGATCCATTATTTGAAAAGGATATAGCCGCTGAACGCAGCCTTCCCAGGCGAAGAAGTGGCGGAGTCCATTCGCCAATTTGGCGCCAATTGGCAAAATATATTGATTGATCCATGGCAAAAAACTCCCGAACTTCTTGCGTATGAAAAATATAGCTTTGCGAATACCAAAAGAACATCTCCTTTATATTCGGCAATTTATAGTTCTTAATTTCAGATTATATTTTCAAAGCCATTGATATTTTGCGGTGCGACATAATATAGGATTAAGTCATCGAGGTAGAGCACAGCGCTCCCTTTCAGCTCTCGCACCCCAAACAGTTATGGAGACGTCATGGACGACGGCACTCATCCCACATCCACCATTCGCCCGACCATTCGCAGTGCCAGCGACGAAGCCGCGGCGGGTAACGACGCGCCGAAGGGCGCCGGCATCCGCAGCGCCAGCGAGGAGCACATGGTGAAACCTGCCCGCGAGCTTGGTCAGCAGCCGAGGCCCTGGCCGCCGAGGCTGCCCGGCGCTTCAGGCAACCAGGGCTTTCCGGAAACCGTCCGGACCGCCGGCCAGAGATTTGACCGTGCTCTCAAAGACAGTCTCGACGAGGGTGGCGGTCAGGCCACGGCACTCGGCGGTGCCCTGATGGCAGGCTATGGAACGGCCATTTCAGAAGCGGTCACCTTCATGGGCCAAGCCGCGGAACGCCAGAACGTGTCAATCGGCTTCCAAAAACCAGCCAGCATCGGCGTCCAATATCCAGCCACGCCTGAGGTTGCAGAACCCGTTGTCCAGGGTGTC